>DNOQ01000561.1 GCA_003501665.1 Bacteroidales bacterium
AAATGAAGGATAGCCGGTCTTTTGCACACAAGAATATTATCAGGGTACATGACGCTTTTGTTGTCAGATGTGAACAGGCCGGTACATTTTCATTCATCCAGGTTGGCGTTCTGGAATATGCAAACGGCGGTAACCTGAGAGACTTCATTAAGACCAAACCACCGGAGAACATTTTTATTGAAGTATTATCGGGGATCCTCGAAGGTCTTAGATACCTGCACCAGGAAAAAAGTATAATACACAGGGACCTGAGTCCGGAAAATATACTAATGTGCATTGAAGGTGATAGATGGACACCAAAGATCTCAGATTTCGGGATATCCAAAAAAATAGAGATCGGTTCATTATCGGGGAAAGACAAAAAATCGACCCAGCTTCTCGGTAAAACGGAATATATGGCCCCCGAACAATTCTACCCTGAGAAGTTCGGTATTGATAAATCGATAAATACAAATGTTGATCTGTGGGCTTTTGGAATTATTCTTTATGAATTATTCATGCACAGAACCCCCTATGGTGATAAGATGGATGATAATCCGCTGAGTGGTATACATTCCATAATCAGTGATCCGGTCAGGGATATTGATGAAATTCCGGATCCCTACAGGAAAGTCATTGAAAAATGTCTTTTGAAGGAAGCTTCAAAGAGAATTCAGAAACCGGAAGAAATTATTTCGATCTTACAAGGCAGCCATACGGAATTTTCAAAACCGGGAAAAACCAGACCTGTAACAGAACTTGCCAGGAAAAAAGTAAACCTCAAATTAGCCTTTATTTCAATTGTGTCAGTAATATTACTTCTGGCAGGTTATTTTGCTGTAAAAACTGTATTTAAATCTGCACCGGATAAATCAATATCAGAATTAAAAGAATTGATATTAAACGGGAAGTACTCAGAAGTACTTGAGAGAATTGATAAACTACCTTCAAAAATCCGGCAGGATACTGTTGTTTCTGAATTATCCAGGAAGGCCGGGATAATGTTAGCAAGAGATTCAATTACCACATTAACGGAATCCGGCTGGTTTTTAACTGCTGTGAGATTTTATGAAAACCTCCGGGAAGAAATCCGGGCTGATTCATCTCTTGTATCATCATATGAAAACAGCAGGCTTTTAATGGCAAAAGACTCGCTGAATAAATTGATCTCAGCCAAAAACATAAATGAAGGTAAAATACTTTACAGAGGACTGGAGAATCAATTTAAAGAAAACCAGGATATACGCTCACTGTACGGAACACTACTCTCATTAATAGCAGTTGATTCTCTTATATCCGAAGGTACAAGCTTATTTGAAAAGAAGGATTACAAACAGTCAGAAGCCGTTTTTAATCTTGTTATCAGGAGGTATGACAGGGATAATCAATATGCTGACTCAATGATAAAGGTGATTAATTCGCTGAACAGAGAAAACAGGCCTGTGACAGAGGTCATTGCCACTCCTGAAGGATGTCTTAAAATCTATTCAGGAAGAACTTTGAGATTCGATAGCGCTCCTGACACAAGGACAATAAGACTCTTGAGCAATTGCCTCACGGAATCTGAAATGATCATTACTCTTGAAATTCAGCCTCTGGATTATGGTATAACAATTTCCAGGCCCGGATCTGAAAGTTCATTTTACATTGAATATAATTATGGTTCCGGTACCCGGAGTATAAGATTGAGGGATATACCTCCTCCGGTAAGAACAGATGTTTCACTCAATATTAAAATTCCCATGAGGTTAGTTCTTGTTTTTCCCCGGCTGCCGGATGATATAGCTAAATTTGATCTTCTCGAGGGCAAAAATCAGCGTGAATTAAACAGGGAATACTGGAATTTCAAAGGAATAAACCTGTAAATGATCTATTCAGGAACCAGTTTTATATTTATTTTACCAATCCTGATAATATCATTCGCATTAAGTTCAATGCCGGACTGATCAATCCGCAAATCGTTTACCTTAATCCCATTTTTTGACAGGTACCACCCTTTTTTGTCATCTTTTACATACCATTGTCCGTCCCTGATATACCACGTCGGAATATTGTCCTTGATAATACACTCAAGTGTTGCGTGATGGAGGCTCATATATGTTGTTGAACCTTCGTTTAACGAAATATCATTTATCAGGGGATTTAAAAGATCAAATCTTCCGATTGTAAGAATCCGTTTGTTCTTAAAATGCGAAAGGTTGGTTATGTTGAACTCCTTACCCTTGCCGGGTCCGTCGAGGACTATTAACTTAAACCTTAAATCTCTTACTGATATGCCGGTTTTTTCTATACTTATCTCCTGAAGTACTTCATCTACTGAGCTGAATCTCATTCCGGGATCAGGTTGCAGACATTTCTTAATAATGTCGATCCAGGTCCTGTTATTTGTATTTTGTTCCAGGAGATTAACATTCCAGTTACCCTGGATCTTTCTTTTTTCAATAACTTCTGTATCCTCCCCGAATTCCGTTATATCTCCGAAAGGCAGGCAACCTTTTGTTATCATTTCATAAAGGATGACCCCGAATGAAAAAATATCGTTTGTCGGTCCCGTATATCTGAAAGCAATATTCTTCTGACTTTGCTCAGGTGGTGAATAGGATAAGGTGGCAAATACCTTCAAAGCATGTCCGCGGATATTTCTCTGCGTCACCCTGTTTTTAAGATTTGCTGAAATTCCGAAATCCGTCAGCAAGGCAATATTGCCCCTGAAAAGGATATTTTCCGGTTTTATATCTCTGTGAATTATTTCATAAGAATGAAGAATATTCAGCCCGCTCAGGATCTGTACCGCTATATTCCTTAATTCCTCGTTGTTGAATATTCTTCCTATCTTCTTTCTGAGATTTCCATCAGGACAAAAATCCATCACCAGAACCGGATTTTCACAAATTTCATCATAACTGTGTGAATGTACAATATGTTCAGAGCGTATTCCATGACTTATTTCAAACTCGAGTCTGATCCTTTTCAGGAGATCGGTGCGATCATCAGGCATTAATTCCCAAAAACGGTTAAGTTTGATTGCATACAGATTTCCATCCTTTTCTGCTCTGAATACTGTTCCGAATCCGCCTGATCCTATTTCGTCAAGTATCTGATAGGTACCTGAGGAAATCTTTATTTTGTCTCCTGGTTTGATTCTTACCGCCTGCAACATTTATTTTAAGGGATATCATCTTTAAGTCTTACTCAAATTCAAACCGGAAAATAATATTGCCGATAATTACCCTGGTTTTATCAGTCATCAGATATTCATTCCTGCATTGAACAAAAGTTGCTTCATTTGAGCTGAAATCAGTCAATATCCAGATTCCTTCCATGAATTCCAAAGTTGCATGCCTGCTTCCTGATATTGAATTGTTTCCCGGGTCAAGATTTGACCTGTTTAAAATGTTTAGTCCTTGATTTAAAAGTATTTTTCTGCCGCTGTTCTCATCAATCAGTACAAAGTTGCCGGTACCTCCTGTATCATTGCCTACCATCCTGATCTGCTGAGTAACTTTACCTGACGGAGAATCCTTCGCAGGCTCTCCGCCGGAAAATAGAAATATCCTGTTACCCATTACTATTTTCGTTTCAGGCATAAGGTTAATTTTATCTTTGACCTGAATGAAAGTTGAACCGTTTGTACTGACATCCTGAAAGAATATCTTTCCATCGCGGAATCTTGCACACACATGCTCTTTGGATGATATTGTGGCATTTTCAGGATCGAGATGATCGCGATTCAGAACAATTTCATTTTCATCTGATTCGATTTTAAATTCATGACCTTTGGATTCTGAAATCAGTTTAAACCTGAAGGAAGATAGTTTCTGACCGGTATTAAGGTCAAGATCGGTAATTGATCTGGTTTTTTTTGAGTCAGATACTGTGTCATGTTGTCCTCCTGTACCCATGAAGCCGCAATTAGGGCATGGCGATGAAGATGATGGTTCAATTCTCAAAGGGTACTGGCAGACAGGGCAGATAAGGGTATCATTTTTCATTTCTGGTTTGTAGGGTAAATCCGGCTGTCTGCCGATCATTGTTTTTTTTACTTCCGGTGGTTTGAAATCGTTATCATCATTGTTTCCTTTCATTCCCGGCTGGGAAAAGGGAAATTTTACCGGAGATTTTGGCTGGGCGATCTTTGGTTTTTTACCAATATTAAACTTTTTTTTGAATGGATTTTTCATCATATAATAATCAGGTTAATTATTATTTGTTAATAATATCATCAG
>DNOQ01000390.1 GCA_003501665.1 Bacteroidales bacterium
CCCTTCGTCCCTCCGTCCCTTCGTCATTCCTCCTATATAGCCTGATATCTCCTCAACTTTGCATAAAATCCATCCGTTTTATCCATCAATTCAGCATGTGTACCCCTCTCCACGATCATTCCGTCGTCCAGTACCACTATCAGATCGGCGTATTGAATGGTTGATAGCCTGTGAGCGATCACAATTGAGGTTCTGTTTTCCATCAGCTTAAGAATTGCATCCTGGACAAGGCGTTCCGATTCAGTGTCCAGAGCTGAGGTTGCCTCATCTAGAATAAGTATCGGAGGATTGCGCAATATGGCTCGTGCAATACTGATCCTCTGTTTCTGTCCTCCGCTGAGCTTATTTCCCGATTCACCAACATTGTTTTCATATCCCTGATCAGTTTCCTTGATGAAATCGTGAGCATTGGCAATACGGGCAGCGGTCTCTATATCTTTCTGCAAAGGGTCATTAACACCGAATGCAATATTCTCATTGAATGTAGTATTAAAAAGTATTGGATGCTGGCTGACTATTCCCATCAGATTGCGAAGATCGGTGATATTCATATCCCGGACATCAACTCCGTCTATAAAAACAGAACCTTTACCGGCATCCATAAACCTGGGAAGAAGGTCGGCCAATGTTGATTTGCCTGCACCCGATTTACCAACAATAGCCACTGTCTGGCCTTTACTGATTTTAAGGTTAATGTCTTTTAATACCGGTTCGTTATTATATGCATACCACACGCCCCTGAACTCGATTTCATGTCTGAATTCCTTTACCCGCAGGGCATTTTCTTTCTGCGTGATCTTTTCCTCGGCTTCAAGGACCTGATCTACTCTGTCAATGGAGGCCATACCTTTCTGAATACTGAACCATGCAGTTGTAATATTTTTTGCCGGAGGAATTATCTGTGAGAAGACAATCAGATAAGCAATAAGAGTGTCGGGGGTCATATTTGTATCGCCCTTAAGAGCCTGCAATCCTCCGAGATACATTAGAGTCATAACAACTATTATGGAAAGGAATTCGCTCAGAGGAGATGCCAGATAGTATTTACGTATGACTCTTCTGAATATTTTGGAATATTTCTCATTTATATCTTTGAACAGACCCTGCATTTTCTTTTCCGCATTGAAGCCCTTAACAATCCTCAATCCGGTAAGAGTTTCCTCAACGACCGACAGAAGTTTTCCAAGCTGTTGTTGTTGAACAAAAGAAGAGGATCTCAGTGTACGGCTTACCCGTCCGATAAGCCAGCCGCTGACAGGCAGCAATAACAGAGCATAAATTGTAAGTCTCCAGCTGCTGACAAAAAGGTAGATAACAAAAATCAGGACATACATCGGATCCCTGAAAAGCATAGTAAGGGAAGACATAACGGAGACTTCGATTTCCTGGACATCATTTGAAATTCTTGTCATCAGATCACCCTTTCGGGCGTCAGTAAAATATGACAGGGGAAGCTTCAGCACTTTGTCGTACATTTTTCTTCTGAGATCCCGTACGGTATAAGACCTGATATATGCCATACTGTTGTTTGCCAGGAATATAAATCCGTTCTTGAACAGGCTGGCAATCACAAAAACAGCACTGACAATCAGTAATGCGCCGGCCTGTCCGTGCCTGTCGATAAAGAGTGAAAGAAAATATTTCGATGCCGAGTTTAAATAATCGACTGTCATCTGGAAATCACCCGGATGCTGAATTACATCAACCCTGTCAAACATTATTTTCAGGAATGGGATTGCCAGTGTATAGGATATCAGTGCAAATACAGCACTCAGAATATTGAAGATTATACTATAAAGCGCCTGCCATTTATATGGCGCGATATATTTCAGAAGCAGTTTTATTTTGTTCATCACAGATCCTGTATCTCATTAATAACCTGTAAAGTTGAAGGGTGTAACACTCTTCAGCTCATCTTTTACTGCTTCACTTATTCCGAGTGATTCTATGAAATTGATTATTATTTCGCGGGTAATTCTATCATTGGTACGTGTAAGGTCCAGCAGTGATTCATAGGGTTTCCGGTAACCCTCTCTTCTCAATATTGTCTGAATAGCTTCAGCTACTACCACCCAATTATTCTCAAGGTCACTTCTTATTTTTTCAGTATTGACAATCAGCTTATTTAAACCTTTAAGTATTGAATTGAAAGCAAGAATGGTATGTCCGACGGGCACTCCGATATTACGCATGACTGTTGAGTCTGTAAGGTCACGCTGCAACCTTGATACCGGTAATTTTTCTGCCAGATGACCGAATATTGCATTGGCATATCCAAGGTTTCCTTCACCGTTTTCAAAATCAATGGGATTAACTTTGTGCGGCATCGCAGATGATCCGATTTCTCCTTTTCTTATTTTCTGTTTGAAATATTCCATGGAGATATAAGTCCATATATCACGGGAAAGGTCAATCAATATAACATTAATCCTTCTCATGTTATCGAACAGGGCAGCCAGATTATCATAATGTTCAATCTGCGTTGTGGGATATGAACGCTGTAATCCAAGCTCACCGTTCACAAAGTCATCGGCAAATGTTTTCCAGTCGATATCGGGATAAGCGGCTTTGTGCGCATTCATATTTCCGGTTGCCCCGCCGAATTTTGCAGAAAAAGGTATCTGACCGAAATACTTTGACTGTTCATCAATTCTCGCAATAAATACTGATATCTCCTTTCCAAGCCGTGTTGGTGATGCAGGTTGTCCGTGAGTCCGGGCGAGCATGGGTATATCTTTCCACTCGTCTGCCAGGCTTGCAAGAGTCTCTCTCAGGTCGTAAAGCTGAGGGAAATAGATGTTGGTCATGGCATCTTTTAATGCCAGAGGAATAGCTGTATTATTGATATCCTGCGATGTAAGACCAAAGTGAATGAATTCACTCCACTTTTCCCATCCCGATTCAATGAATCTCTCCTTAAGAAAATACTCAACAGACTTGACATCATGGTTGATTATCTTTTCTTTTCCTTTGATATCTTCTGCATCAGACAATCTGAAATCCTCATAAATGGAACGGAGTATCTTGTAATTCTCCTTTTTAAAATCACCAAGCCGGGGTAACGGAATATTACAAAGGGCAATAAAATACTCAACCTCCACCATAAGACGGTATTTTATCAGTCCGAACTCCGAAAAATAGAGATCAAGTTCATTCACTTTCTGTCTGTATCTACCGTCCAGAGGAGAAATGGCAGTAAGGGAATTCAGATCCATGATTCAGTTATTAAATAATTCCTTTGATCATATAACAATGAACACAAAAGTAGTATTTTTGAACTTCTTAAAAAAACCGAATATAAGGCGATAGTTACAGACTCCACAAAAACTTCAATGCATTCAGAAAAAATCAGGATTTCAGCTGTTAAATATGCCAATACATATCCATTCATTTACGGATTGACTGTTTCAGGGTTTGATAAGAAAATAACCCTTTCAACTGATCATCCGGCTGACTGTGCTGCAAAACTGATCAGAGGTGATGCTGATATAGGTCTTATTCCGGTAGCGGCGATCCAATCACTCAAAGAATACCACATAATCACAGATTACTGCCTCGGGGCCTACGGAAAGGTACGCACGGTAATGCTACTGAGTAATTGTCCCTTTGATGAAATCCGGAAAATAAACCTTGATTACAGGTCAAAATCATCGGTAAATCTTGTTAAGATCCTTGCCCGAAACCGGTGGGATAAGGAATTTATATGGACAGATACCACCGATAAATTTGATTTTATAAATATTCCGGCAGATGAAGGTGTGGTACTTATAGGCGATCAGTGTTTCGAATATGAGAACCGTTTCAGGTACGGGACAGATCTGGCTGAAGAATGGGTTAAATTCACCGGTCTGCCCTTTACATTTGCATGCTGGACAGCAAACAGGAAGCTCCCGGAAGAATTCCTGGATGAATTCAATTCAGCGTTAAGGACAGGTGTCACTAATATACCCGCTGTTGTTGATATGTACGGAAAAAGCGGAGTAATCAGGGGTGATGATCTTAATAAATACCTGACAGAAAACATAAGTTACATCCTCAATAACGAAAAAAGAGAAGCAATAAGAGTATTTCTTTATTATTTAATCAAGCTTCAGGCGAATCAAACTTTTTAATAAAAGGATATATATTTCTTATATTTGAAGATATTACAAAACAGTATTATTAACTCCAAATCCTATCATATTATGGCTGTAACAATCACATTTAATGAGCTCCGGAATATAAAAGATCAGTTACCCTCCGGAAGTATAAGAAAAATTGCCGATAAACTTGACATGAACGAGGAGACAGTCAGAAACTACTTCGGAGGGAGAAATTTTGAAAAAGGAGAAACCATAGGCGTTCATTTTGAGCAGGGGCCGGGAGGAGGAATAGTGTCATTTGATGATTCAACAATCCTTGATATGGCTAAAAGGATGATTGAATACTGATCTAATATTTTCGTACCTCGTTAATTTCTGATTTATTACAAAAGTGCAGGCATAAATCCAAATTTCATCAGTAACCTGTTATAGCCTGTTATTTTCATGATATAGGGATGTACTGATAAGCCTGAGCTATATAATGTTCATAGAAATCGTTATACCGAACTAAAGCAATTCTTCGA
>DNOQ01000251.1 GCA_003501665.1 Bacteroidales bacterium
AAGTATGTCCCACCGGGGCGATCACACTTTTCAGTATTGATGCTAAACCGGATCTGTATATGGGAACAGCTGTGATACAAACCGAGAATTGTTATCTTGCAAATAACAGGGAATGCATAAAGTGCAGAGAAGCCTGTAAATACAATGCTGTTGAATTTCTTCCGGGGAGTAATGTCTTAAATATGCTTCCGGTAATTGATACACGAAAATGTGTAGGTTGCGGGGCATGTGAAGTTGTATGCCCTGCAGCCTGTATTTCCGTTATGAGCCTGATGCAGGAAGAAATGCCACAAAGGCAAAAACTTGCACAAAGCCAATATAATACAGTAATGAATTTCCTGAAAGCAAGGCTGATGTAAGTTTAAAAAAATTATTCATATTTTTACTTATTGTCCGGAAGCCGGAAATGAATACCTGAAGCAGTCAACAGACCATGATAAAAAAGAATGCAGATCCGGTAATAATGATTTTAATATTCGGGCTTTTTCTGTCAGGAGGCTGTAAATCCGGTAATGGTAATTTGTCAGAAATTGATCGTGAACCGGTCATTGAACCGGATTATTCTGGTGTCACTATTCCACCGAATATTGCTCCCATGAATTTCAGCATTAAGGAAGAAGGAAAATCATTTCTGGCAGAAGTATTATCATCAAACGGTCAACGGATATTGATTAAGTCCGG
This sequence comes from Bacteroidales bacterium, assembly GCA_003501665.1. Classification (GTDB taxonomy): domain Bacteria; phylum Bacteroidota; class Bacteroidia; order Bacteroidales; family VadinHA17; genus LD21. Next base: position 682 of record DNOQ01000251.1, read on the forward strand.
GAATGGCATTATCAGGTTTCCCATGCGTTCCTGGAAAAAACTTCTGGAAGGAAATCAAGGGGGCGCCATTAATATTCATCTGATTTCCATCGATAATAAGGGTGCCAGGAAGAAATATAAACCGGTCGGTTTTTTTCTTGCTGATGATCCGGTTGATCCCTGGATATCCTACAGGCTGCTTTATCCCGGTTATGAAAGCTATCTGGAGATTGTGATCAGACAAAGGCGTGCTGAAAGCTTCCGTGAATGTTCGGTTATTGACAATCATTTACTTAAAACCAACTGTATTAATTGTCATTCTTTTTGTCAGAATGATCCTGATAAATTCCTTGTACATATAAGAGGTTCGGTGGGCGGAACATATTTTAGTGAGGGCAGTAAGGTTGTCAGAAGAGATTTAAAGACTCCCGAAATGAAATATGGTGCGGTTTATCCGGCATGGCATCCCGGAGGTAAGTTCGTTGCATTTTCATCAAACAGCATTGTCCAGAGTTTCCATGCATCGCAGGAATATAATATAGAGGTTACCGACTTAGCATCTTCACTTGTAGTTTATGATGTTGAAAGGAATATAATGTCTCCTGTTCCGGAGGAAGATACGGTGAAATATATGGAAACCTTTCCTGAATGGTCTCCTGAAGGCAACTGGCTATATTATTGCAGAGCCCTGGAAACAGATGATAGTTCGGATTTCAGGAGCATAAAATATGATCTTGTCCGCAAGGCATTTCATCAGGAAACATTTTCCTTCGGGAAAGCCGAGATTGTTTTTGATGCACTTTCAATCGACAAAAGTGTTTCTTTTCCCAGAGTTTCTCCTGACGGGCGATATCTCGTATTCACTCTGCATAATAACGGCAATTTTTCGATATGGCATAAAGAGGCTGATTTATACCTGCTGGACATTTCTGCCGGTAAAGCTGAGCGTATGAGTGTAAACAGCGATGAAACTGAAAGTTATCATTCATGGTCATCGAACGGGAAATGGCTTCTATTCAGCAGTAAAAGAACTGATGGACTGACAGCAAGGCCTTATATCGCATATTTCGGTTCAGGTGACAAGGTGGGTAAACCGTTTGTATTGCCGCAAAAAAATCCGGAGCTTTACCTCAGAATGGTAAAAACATTCAACAAACCTGAATTTATGACCGGCAGGATCCCTGCAGGTCCACGTGATTTTGAACGTGCATCAAAAAAAGAAGCTGAAAAGGCCGGCTGGAGAATATACTGAGATTAACCTGCATTTCCTGGTTATTTATTATCGGATAAAATGTCGAAAAAATCAGACAGGAATAAACCAAAAAGAATGATAAAGATATCTGACCAGCCAGTTGAAGGGAAAACTGATAGATATCTGCTGCTAATTCTGGTTTTTGCTCTTTCCGGAATTTATTTCCTCCTGTTTGTAAATTACATTTTCTTTTACCAGGAAAACAGGATGTTATTCATTTATTCGTGGGAATATTCTGGCAGGTTTTTTTCAAAGCCCGGAGGATTGCTCGAATATGCAGGCAACTTCCTTACCCAGGGTTATATAAATAACATTTACGGCTCTGTTATAGTTGCCATCGTCCTTACTGCTGTTGCAGCTGTATTTCTCAAAATAAACAAAAAACTATCTCCCGGGAATTCATTTTCTCTGATGTTGGCATCCGTTGCATCATGTGTTTTGCTTTTAATGCACACAAATATCAATTACCGTATTCATAACAATCTGGGATTTCTCATCACAGGCATCTGGTTTTTAATTACCATTTCCAACGAAAATAAAATCTCACGCATTATTATCCTTTCTTTTTTTCCTGTTTTTTTCTTTGTCACGGGAACTTATGCATGGCTATATCTTGGCATGGCTACAATTTATAATATATTCAGAAAGAACCTGATCTTTACTGTGCTGCTCTGGATTGTTGCAGCCTTCACCATCCTGATTTCTAAAATGTTAATCTTCCTTCAGCCATGGACTGGTCTGATATCTTATCCTCTTCCGGCAGCCGGATATTTTTCCCGTCCTTCATCAGTATGGATAATATTATTGTTTTTTGTCTTTTACCCTGCATTTATTATTCTTTCAGGTAAATTGAAAATGAGTTACAACCGTAATTTATCAGTTTATTCTTTTCTGGCAGTTTTTATTCTTACAACCTTCATTTTGTTAAAGAACTATAGCAGGGATACCTCACAGGTTTTCAGACTTGAGAAAATGTTTTTTGCCCGTGACTGGGATGGTGTTATTAATTATCAGGAGACATACCGGAACAGGAACCTGGTTGCTCAGTATTATTATAATACGGCCCTTGCCGAGAGAGGAATGCTGTGTGACCGTATGTTTTCTGCACCGCAGGATTATGGCACAATGTCGGTTATGATACCATGGAGCTCACAGATCAGTATGAACAGGTTATTCAGGGGTGTTTATTTTTATTACACCATAGGCCTCGTTAATGAGGCCCACAGATGGGCATTCGAATCCATGGTAACAGAAGGCTTTCATCCGGAGAATATTAAACTTCTTATAAAGACAAACCTTATTAACGGGCATTATAAGATCGCAGAAAAATACATCACTGTTTTGAAAAAGACCCTTCATTATAAAAGACTGGCGGGGAAATTTGAATCTATGCTTTCAAATCCGGAACTTATCAGATCCGATCCGGAACTGAGTGAAAGGGCAAAACTTAAACCGCAGGACAATTTCGTGATTACTATAAGAAATCCTGAAACTAATATAAACTCATTGCTGCAGTCAAATCCCGGGAATATCAGGGCGCTTGAATATAAACTCGCGTGTCTGATGCTGGATAAAAAATCTGACGAGGTTGTAAATAATTTAAGTAATTTGTTAGATACAGATAATCAGAGGATTCCACGACATATAGAAGAGGCAGCACTTTTTTATCAGTTTGCAAGCGGACCCCTTCCTGATCTGGCACTTCTTAGAATAAGCGGTGAAACCATCTCACGCTTTTCTGATTATATTAAGCTGACGAAGAATATCAGCAGGGATCAGATAAGGCAGGGTTCGGGAATTCGGGAAGATCTAAAAAAGACCTATTGGTACTATCTCGATACCAGGTAAGCTTTGCTACTTGTTGTTGGTTATTTTTAACGCTATTAATTAATTGATTATTAAATGTTTTAATCTATGAAGAAATACGTTTTTATTACACTGGTTTTAATTGTTGCATTGTTTTTCTCATGTAAAACCAATGACACCGGTACTGATGATAAAGGTATTAAGGTGATGGCTTATTTTTATCCGTCCCGTGGTAGTAAGGATCCGGGAACTCTTCCCCTTGATAAACTTACTCATATTATTTACTCATTCACCGAGGTAATTGACAATGAGATGAAGTTTAAAGATGACTCATCTGAAATTAAACTAAAGATGCTGGTAAAGGAGAGATGGAAACATCCTCATCTGAAAGTGATGATAGCCTGTGGCGGATGGGGCGGATCAGGCGGATTTTCGGAGATGGCAAGATCTCCGGAGAACAGGAAAAAGTTTATGGATAGTGTTGTTGATTTCATAAAAAGAAATAAACTTGACGGTCTGGATATTGACTGGGAATACCCGGGCATGCCCGGAGCAGGTAATCCCTATATCCCTGAAGATAAGGAGAATTTCACAGCACTGATGTGCGAATTACGTGAAGCTATGGACGAGCCTGGAAAGGTGTTCCTCCCCGGAATAACGGATTATATCAGATGAACAGGGGAGTATGGCCCGGTATGCAAATATCCGTGAAAGCATGGAAGATAAAAACGGATTTGCAAGGTACTGGGATACCATTGCAAAAGCTCCATATTTGTACAATGAGGCCGACAGTGTTTTCATTTCTTATGAGGATACAGTTTCGATAAGACTGAAAACCAGGTATGTCATTGATAAGGGAATGGCAGGTATTATGTTCTGGCAGCTGGTTGGGGATGCAGAAAAGGACGGACTGGTTGATGCGATCTATAAGGAGAAGAAGAAACCATGAAATGATTTTATTTTTCAGGTATTGTCAGGGTGCTTTTTATACTTATTTTTAGCAAAAAATAACAGGAGAATAAAATGAAAAAACTTTATTTATTAACATTGGCATTTGCAGGTATTATGGTGTTACTGCCATCCTGCTATCAAACAAAAAAGAAGGAAATGGTGAAACAGGAATTTTATGGAACACACAAGGGGAAAGAGGTTTTTATGTTCACCCTTACAAACACGCCCGGGAATATTGTTAAGATCACAAATTTTGGTGGAAAAATAAACTGGATTGAGGTTCCTGACCGGAACGGAAATAAAGCCAATATTACTTTCGGCTATGATACTTTTGAAGGCACTATCACGGGTGATATGTCTTACGGATCAATAGTGGGAAGGTATGCTAACAGGATCGCCAATGCAAAATTTACCCTCGACGGGGTGGAATATACCCTTCCGGTAAACAATGGTCCGAATACGCTTCACGGCGGACCCGGGGGCTGGCACAGTGTTGTATGGGATGCAGAAATTGTGAAGGACAGTGAATTTCCGGCAGTAAAACTGACATATATCAGTCCGGATATGGAAATGGGGTTCCCGGGTACAGTAACAGCAGAGGTGGTTTATTCCTGGACCGACCAGAATGAGATCGTAATGGATTATAAATGCACCACTGATAAGAAGACAGTTATCAATGTAACGAATCATGCATATTTCAATTTAAAGGGACCGGGCAACGGGGATATTCTTGATCATGTCCTGACTTTGAGAGCATCGGCATTCACCCCTGTCAATGAGGTGATGATACCTACCGGTGAGATCCGTCCCGTTGCAGGTACTCCGTTTGATTTCACCACTCCTCATACAATAGGCGAAAGGATAGGTGAGAATTATGATCAGCTTATCCTTGGAAGGGGGTATGATCACAATTTTGTTCTGGACAACACAGAACCGGTTGATGTTGAAGTTCATGAGTTATCCACAGGCCGGGTGCTTGAAGTTATTACTGACCAGCCCGGAATGCAGTTATATACCGGCAATTTTCTTGATGGTACCAGGATTGGCCATGGAGGCGTAGCCTATACCCACAGGTCGGGTTTCTGCCTTGAATCAGGTCATTTCCCCGACAGTCCCAATCATCCCGGATTTCCGACAACTGTTCTTAATCCGGGTGAAACATTTACATCGAGGACTGTTTACAGGTTTTCGGCGAGATAAAACGGACCACTATACAGAACCGCATGAAGCACATCCTATTCCTGGCATTCATACTGTTTTTTCATCAACCCGAAACTTCTGTAAATCCTGATCTTGAAATAGTCAGGCAAAGAGTTATTAATGATCTTCTTTATGTTAACGTTAATGAAGTAAGAGTCAGGAGCCTTGTGGAAAGAGTCAGTTTGGAAGGATCATTGTCTGATATCAATTACACGGACTTATCAAGGACCGGTTTTCAAAATGCAGAACATCTTTCCAATATTCTGGAGATGAGCCGGGCCTATAAAAGAGAGGGAATGATTTTAATACTTTATTACGGACACATTATAGTATAATATCCAAATTATCCGGAGCAATGAAAAAGAATTGCACTATTTTCATAACAATTATAACTGCTACTATCATATACGGTTGTAAGGGACCGTCAGAAAGTAAAAATATTGTTATTGATGAAACTGATAAGAAGGAAACATTAGCCGAAGTTATTGAAGTGGATAAAGTATGGTCAGGTCATCCTGTGGGATTCTGTTTACTGACCCATGGAAACAGGCAGTATATTGCCTATTATAATTCGACGCGGAATATGGTTGTGGGTCAGAGGGAACTAAATGAAAATAAGTTCAACCTGTTTATCATGTCTCCCACATACCGGGAAACCTCAGGCGGAACAAGTACTGTACTTGGCTGGGACAGTCATAATTCTGTCATTCTGGCGGTCGATAAGGATGGATTTATTCATCTTTCCGGGAATATGCATGTTAATCCACTTACCTATTTCAGGAGTACAAAGTCAGGAGACATTACTACCCTTGAACAAATATGGTCAATGACAGGATCAAATGAAACACGATGTACATATCCAAGGTTTGTGAAAACAAAGGAAGGAGAGCTTCTTTTTCATTACCGTGACGGAGGTAGCGGCAATGGTAATGAGATCTATAACATTTATTCATGTGAAACCAGGAAATGGTCAAGGCTCCTTGATACGCCTCTTACAGATGGTCAGGGATTGATGAACGCATACCAGTCGGAACCGATAGTGATGGCCGATGGATACTATCATGTCTACTGGGTATGGCGTGATACCCCCGATTGCTCTACCAATCATGACCTGTCATATATGAAGAGTCCTGATCTTAAAAGCTGGTATAATCCTTATGGTGAGCTAATTAATCTGCCAGCAACTCTAGATAATAAGTCACTTATTGTAGATCCGATACCCGTAAAAGGTGGCATAATCAACCTGGCTGCACGCCTTTGTCTGGATGAACAGAACAACCCCTGTTTTGCTTACCATAAATATGATCCGGACGGGAATCTTCAGTTTTATATTGCTCGTCTCAGGAATAAGATATGGGTTTACAAAAAAGTGACAAACTGGGATTACCGGTGGGAATTCTCAGGAAACGGAAGTATAAATACTGAAGTGCGTCTGAACAATTTCATAAGGAGAAGTGACGGTTATTATGAACTGGGATACTGGCATATAAAATATGGAACGGGAACCCTTTTACTTAATGACAAATTTGAGATGGCCGGTACTGTAAAGAAACCTGAATCTTTCACTTCAACAGTAGAAATTGAAGGTACTTTTCCAGGATTGGCTGTAAGGACAACCAATGATATTGGTAAGCCATCTGAAGAAGGTGTAAGATTTGTTCTGAAATGGGAAACACTTCCTGCCAACCGCGATAAAGCACGTCCTGAACCATGGCCGGAACCATCCCGGTTATATTTGTATAAATTAAAATAACTATAAAGATGAAATCAAAAACATTACTGGTATTAAGTTTAATAATTTTATTAGGATCAGTTTCAGTTGCCCAGGATTTTCCTAAGCTCAGTGAAACCTTTCGTCTGAAACAGCTTGAACCTCCCAAAGGGAAGGTCAGAATGGTGCTGGATACTGATACCTACAACGAGATTGATGATCAGTTCGCACTTTGTTATGCCTTCCTTTCGAAAGAAAAAATTCAGCTTGAAGCAGTTTATGCAGCTCCCTACTTCAATAGCAGATCAACAGGTCCTGGTGATGGTATGGAGAAAAGTTACCAGGAGATACTCCGGCTTCTGAAGATGCTTGGAAAATCACCGGAAGGTTTTGCTTTTAA
>DNOQ01000202.1:0-503 GCA_003501665.1 Bacteroidales bacterium
TCATCGACATCACTGTGTATATATGCAAACTCTTCTGCAGATAACTTTTTATGTTTTTCCGGTACTTCATAGTAAATGAACCAGAGTACTACCCAGATGAAACCAATTGCTCCGGTTATTATAAATGCTTCCTGCCAGCCCCATGCAACCACAATGGCGGGAATGGCAATAGGCGCCAGTATTGCTCCGACATTTGTTCCCGAGTTGAATATTCCCGTAGCCAGAGCTCTTTCTTTTTTGGGAAACCATTCAGCTACTGCTTTAATAGCTGCAGGAAAGTTTCCGGCTTCGCTTACTCCGAGGAAACCTCTCCAGAACCCGAAACCCCATACACCTCTTGCCAGGGCATGACCCATTGCTGCAATACTCCACAAAATAACAGCAACACCATATCCTAATTTGGTACCGAATTTATCGATCAGCCTTCCGGCAATTACCATGCCGACACCATACAATAGCTGGAAGGCCATGATAATGTGTGAATAATCTTTTTCACCTATTCC
>DNOQ01000202.1:552-10312 GCA_003501665.1 Bacteroidales bacterium
CTGTAGTTACTGAACTTTTTAGTTTCTGTCATTTTAATAAAGTTGTTACTGAATTATACATTGTAGGTTGATGAAGCTGTAGTTCCGCCCCTTCCTGTCCAGTTGGTATGGAAGAATTCACCCCTGGGCTTATCAAGACGCTCATAGGTGTGTGCTCCGAAATAATCCCTCTGGGCCTGCAGGAGGTTGGCGGGAAGCCTTTCATAGCGGTAACCATCGAAATATCCTAGTGCTGAGGATATTGCAGGCACCGGGATCCCGTTTGTAATTGCTGTGGATACCACATTTCTCCATCCCTTCTGTGATTTTTCAACTGTATCCCTGAAGAAAGGGTCAAGAAGAAGATTTGTTATTGACGGATCATTATCAAAGGCTTCTTTTATTTTACCGAGAAATGCAGACCTGATTATACATCCGCCACGCCACATAAGGGCAATTCCGCCATAATTCAGATCCCATTTATACTCTGCTGCGGCTGCTTTCATCAGAGAATATCCCTGGGCGTATGAGACGATCTTTGATGCGTAAAGCGCATTCCTGAGATCATTGATGAATTCTGATCTGTTGCCGGTAAAAACAGGATAGGGACCTGTTAATATTTTAGATGCCTTAACTCTTTCATCTTTGACAGCACTCAGGCACCTTGCAAATACAGCCTCCCCGATTAGCGTAAGCGGAATACCCAGGTCAAGTGCAGCAACTCCTGTCCACTTGCCTGTCCCTTTCTGACCGGCTGTGTCAAGTATCTTATCCACCAGCGGCTTGCCATCTTCATCCTTAAATGCAAGAATATCTCTGGTGATTTCAATCAGGTAACTGTCAAGTTCGCCCTTATTCCATTCTTTGAAAACAAGATGCATTTCATCGGCGGTCATTCCAAGCAGATCTTTCATTATCTGGTACGCCTCGCAGATAAGCTGCATATCACCATATTCAATACCGTTATGTACCATTTTTACGAAATGTCCGGCACCGTTCTCTCCAACCCAGTCGCAGCAGGGTGACCCATCTTCAACCTTTGCAGCTATTGCCTGAAATACCGGTTTTACGAAGGGCCAGGCTTCTTTAGATCCTCCCGGCATAATTGAAGGACCCAGCAAAGCTCCTTCCTCACCTCCTGAAACACCAGTGCCTATATAAAGCAGTCCTTTGCTTTCGACAAATGCTGTACGCCTGTTAGTGTCGGGAAAATGAGTGTTACCACCATCAATAATTATGTCACCCTTTTCAAGATGAGGAATAAGTGTATTGATCATATCATCGACAGCCGATCCTGCCTTGACCATGATCATAATTTTACGGGGACGTGCCAAAGATTTCACCAGTTCCTCAATGGAATGAGTTCCCGTTATGTTTTTTCCTTTTGCCCTTCCGGCCAGAAAATCATCTACTTTCTGAGTCGTCCGGTTATAAACCGAAACCTGAAATCCCTTGCTTTCCATATTCAGTACCAGGTTCTCACCCATTACCGCAAGTCCAATTAATCCTATGTCTGAAAGTTTATCCATAATTACTTTATNNACCTCATCCATTACCCTGCTTGTCCTTGCAGCTGTTGCCCCCGTCGAAACAACAGTTCCTTCTCCTGAAAGTGCCTTCACAATCTGTTCAATAAGATAAAACTGTACATGTTCGGGCCTATCATTTATGAATTCTTTCCGGCCTTCACTGTTCACAACGATTACAGGATCAAAACTGAAGCAGGAAAAGGTTAATATTCCTGAGTCGCCTGTTATTTCAATAATGTCACAATCACTTTGCGAGGATGCATTAAAGCACCAGATACCGGTGCATACAACGTTTTCAGGGAAAAGAAATGAGGCTGAAACAAAATCTTCTGCATTATACAAACCTCCCTGGTTGAGTACAACGGATTTTACATTTATTACAGGTCCAAGAAGAAAGTCAAGATAATCAAGCTGATGTGAAGCGAGATCAAAAAAATGCCCTCCTCCCGATATTTCCGGTATTACTCTCCAGGGTAACTTACCTGATAATTCTTCCTCCGAAGGTGATTTGAATAATTTTATCATAACATGCCTTACCCTGCCTATTGACCCTTTACTGATCATGTCCTTTACCATCAGGAATCCGGGGAGCGCCCTCCGGTAATAAGCAACAAAAACAGGGACATTGTATTTCTCCGATGATTCATTTATCCTGAGGCACTCAATGTAATTGATTGCCATCGGTTTTTCGATATAAACAGGTTTACCGGCTTTCAGAGATTTAATGGCGTATTCAGCATGGCTACCCGGAGGAGTTGCCACATAAATGGCATTTATTTCAGGATCATTTATCAGATCATTGGCATCAGAATAGAACTTAGGAACATTATGCCGTCTTGCATAATCCTCTGCAAGTGCTGCATTTCTTCTCATAACCGCAACAAGGCGCGAATTACTGACCTTGCTGAATGCAGGTCCGCTCTTTACTTCTGTTACATTACCACAGCCAACTATTCCCCAGTTGATCATCCGGAAGTTTGTCAGATTATATTAGTCTTTCCCTTGAGCTCCAAAGACCGGTTGCGGGATTTGAAATATAGAAAAATTCCTCTCCGTCAGGAAGCGTATTAAAACCGTCTTTAAGTTTCCCGGGATTATATATTTTCAATGCTTCATTAAGATCGCCATATCTGAAATTCACAGATTCAATCTGTTCTCTGGTAAGTGATCCGGGACAGTAGGTAACCGAGAATCTTCCTTCAGTACTACCGTGTATCAGGTGGGCTGCAGCACTCAGGTTTTGTTTTAATTCCTCGTTCAAATTAAGTGATTCGAGTGTTGCAGGTGTTCCGCGATAGCCATATTTCCTGATAAGTCTGTCGATTTCTTTATCTTCTCCGAATTCTTTTAGTCCGGGAGCAAGAACTATCAGTTCACCATTATCAGCCATGGCCATTCTTGTGCGGTAAATGCTTTTATTTCCCAGCCAGGTGCTTTTGAACTCTGACGGGTCGAGGTATACAACTACTTTGTCAAGTGGTTTTTCAAACACGCTAAAGTTCACCTTAAGGGAAAGGGCAGCTGCAAGGGTAAATACTTCCGGATCGTCTCCTATATAAAGACCGCGGATGACAAGTTTGCCTGAAGAATCTCTGCCTATGACTGTGTGAATATATACAACCGGTAAATGTGTAATGAAATGTTCCGAAGCATAATTGAGCATCCTTCTGACAGGATTGTCGGCTTTTCCCAGTATTTTTTCTATACCGTGAACAGCTCCGGCAAAATGGCTTTTGTTTATTCCTTCAGATCCTCCTGTTCCTACAAATAGATTCTTGTTATAATTCGCCATACCTATTACTTCATGCGGAACAACCTGTCCGACTGAAAGAATAAGGTCATGTCCACCGTTGATAACAAGTTTGTTAAGCTGGGCGGGCCATGAATAGTCAAGAGCACCTCCGGTTATTTCCGAAATATATTCTCCGGGAACTGTCCCGACTGTAACAACATCTTTTCGCCAGTCGTGGATCCGGAATAATTCTTTTGGTACACCGGGAAACATTTCCTCTAACTGCTCATCAGTCATGGGTGCATGTGTCCCGAGTGCCGGAAGAATATCTCTCAGGTTTTCATTATAATATTTATAGAGAAGGCTTGTTATATCTCCTGCTCTCGAATGAAATCTGGTGAAATCAGGTGGTATGACGAGTACTTTCTTTTTTGGTCCTATATTCCGGAGTGCCTCTTCAAGACCCGATTTAAGTTCGTCNNATTAAACCCCGCTGAATGCACTGAACCCCTTATCCACCGGTATAACAACACCTGTAACTGCCGTCGACAGATCTGATGCAAGATACAAAAGTGTTCCTGTAAGTTCCTCTGGTACACAATATGCTTCCATCGGAGTACTGTTGAGAACTTTTCTTCCCCTTGGTGTTGGTCCTCCTGTTTTTTCATCAACCATAAGGAACCTGTTCTGATTGGTCAGCAGGAAGCCTGGGGCAATTGCATTAACTCTTATACCTACCTTGGCAAAGTGAACGGAAAGCCAGAGTGTGAAATTATTCACAGCCGATTTGGCGGCAGAATAAGCAACAACCTTTGTCAGCGGCCTGTAGGAATTCATGGATGATATATTGATTATTACTCCGGAACGTTTTTCGACCATGTCGGCTGCAAAAACCATTGACGGCAGAAGTGTGCCTTTGAAATTCAGATCAAACACTTTGTCAAACCCTTCTGTCTGAAGACCAAAAAAAGTATCTTCAGGATTTTCTCCTCCTTCCATTTTCTCAACTTTTGTAGTTGCTGCAGGTGAATTGCCTCCAGCGCCGTTAACCAGTATGTCAATCGGTCCGAATTTTTCGTTAATTTCTTTTTTTGCGGCTTCAAGCGATGCTTTATCCAGTACACTTGCCGAGATGCCAATACATGGGGTTTTGAATTCTTTTTCAATAGCTTCTGCAACTTTTAACGCAGCTTCTTTATTCAGATCAAGCACCACGGTTCTGACACCCTGTGCGGCAAGCGATTTTGCCATTTCCGAGCAGATAACTCCGGCACCACCGGTAACGACTGCAACTTTACCCTTTAAATTAAGTTCGTTCATATTATTAATTATTTATTATACCTCTCTGACTGTTCTTTTCTCCCCTTCAGGGGAGATGGTCCCGCGCAGCGGGACCAGAGGGGTTTATACTCCAAATCCGAAATACTCTTTTGCATTTTTATATGAAATACCTTCAATTACAGGCCTGAGTAAATCCTCTTCGTCGGGTATATATCCTTTTTCAACCTCTTCACCTGCAAAATTACATACCACTCTTCTGAAGTATTCATGACGGGGATACGATAAGAAACTCCTTGAGTCGGTAACCATTCCGACAAACCTTCTCATCAGTCCGAAAGAAGAAAGATCCCTGATATGCTTTTCCATACCGGTCTTCTGATCAAGGAACCACCAGGCTGCTCCAAACTGAACCTTAACAGCGGTTGTTCCGTCATTGAAATTACCTGCCATTGTTATCAACATCTCATTGTCGGCAGGATTGAGGTTATATAGTATCGTCTTACCCAGTTGAGATGTATCATCAAGACTGTTCAGGAATCCTGACATTTTGAATGCATCCTGAGGTGCTGCAATCGAATCCCATCCTGTGTCAGGACCCAGGAGGCGGAATGCCCTTGAATTATTATTCCTGAGTGCGCCTACATGAAACTGCTGTGTCCAGCCTCTTTTATGATTCATACGGCATAGCTCAGTCATCGCTGCTGTTCTGTATTTTTCAGATTCTTCTTCTGTAATGTGGTCACCCTGTATCAGTTTTTTGAATATACTATTGACCTCTGGAGCGGTGAAACTTGTAAAATAGAACCTGTCGAGACCGTGATCCGACAATCTCCCTCCCATCTGATGAAAGAATTCATGCCTGTTATCAAGGACTTCAATAAGGGTTTCGAAATCGCTTATTTCCCTGCCGGCCGATTTGCCAAGTTTTTCAATATATGCTCTGAATTTTTCAGGATCTTCGGTCTTGACAACATTATCCGGACGGAAAGTGGGAAGGATAAGGATCTCAAATGACCCCCGGAGTTTCTTGTGATATTCCAGATTATCAGAAGGATCATCCGTTGTACAGACAACTTCAACCCTGTTTTTCTTCAACAGTGACCTTATGCTGAATTCCTTTGATCTTAGCATTTCACTTGCCTGTTCATAGATTTTGTCGGCTGTGGACGGAGAAAGCAGATCAAAGATCCCGAAATATCTGGCAAGCTCAAGATGTGTCCAGTGATAAAGAGGATTGCCCACTGCAGCCGGTACTGTTTCAGCCCATTTCCTGAATTTGTCAATATCCGGAACTTTTCCTGTACAGTATTTTTCGTCAATACCGTTTGTCCTCATGGCACGCCACTTGTAATGGTCGCCTTCAAGCCAGGCCTGTGTCAGATTATCAAACTGCCTGTCATCAGCTATCATCGCAGGAGAAAGATGACAATGAAAATCAATAATGGGCTGATTCTCTGAATATTGATGATATAATCGTGAAGCAGTTTTATTTGTCAGTAAAAAATCGTCGTGAATAAATTTCTTCATGTGGTTTTATCATTTAAGTAAAAACTGATTCGAAAACAGCAAAAACGAACATAATTTAAGCCGTCGAAAAATAGGAATAACAATTCAATCTTCCAAGAAACAATTCATAAGAGATGTTAAATAATCCGGGTTATGTTTTCAAAATGAAGAGCTATTTTGACCAATTCTCGGACAAAGATTGTATTTTTGTTTGACCTGTATCTTTAAAGGACAAATTAACTGATAAATTATAATAATCATTTACAATCACTAATTCATTACAATAACCAAAAACATAATTATGAAGACAGAGATCAGATATGCAGGACATCCGGCAGATGTTAAACACTATGACACCGGGAAATTGAGAAAAGAATTTCTTATTGAGAAAATTTTTGTTGCCGATGAAATATACCTTGTATATTCAATGTATGACAGATATATGGTTGGAGGCGCCATGCCTGTTTCAAAAGCGCTTAAGCTGGAAACGATCGATGATCTGAAAACTCCCAGTTTTCTTGACAGGAGGGAGATGGGAATTATTAATACAGGCGGGCCGGGCATTGTTGAAACGGCTGATGGTAATTTTGAACTGGATTATAAAGATGCTCTTTACCTCGGTCAGGGGACAAAAAACGTTGTATTCAGGTCAGCAGATCCTGCAAAACCGGCAAAATTGTATATTAATTCGGCCCCTGCACACCATCCCTATCCCTGTAAGAGAGTGACAAAGAAAGATGCTGAGATCAATGTTATGGGGAGCCTTGAATCATCTAACCACAGGGAAATCATTAAATTGCTTGTAAACAGTATTTTGCCTACCTGCCAGTTGCAGATGGGAATGACCGAACTAAAACCGGGAAGTGTATGGAACACTATGCCCGTACATACCCATAACAGAAGAATGGAAGCCTATTTCTATTTTGAGGTTCCCGATAAACAGGCTGTTTGCCATTTTATGGGCGACCCGGATGAGACACGACATATCTGGATGGTGAACGATCAGGCAGTTCTCTCTCCATCCTGGAGCATTCACAGTGCAGCAGGAACATCGGGTTATACATTTATCTGGGGAATGGCAGGCGAGAACCTCGACTACGGAGACAAAGACGAACGCTTTCCTGATACATTGAAATAGAGGAGGTGCAAGGTGCAAAGTGCAGAGTGTATGGAGCAAGGTGTAGTATTGCCTTGCAGCCAGCAGCAGCAACCAGCAACCAGCAACCAGCAACATTGTAAATTATAATGAATAACTACTGAACCAACGATGAAAGAATTATTTGATCTGACAGGAAAAGTTGCCCTTATAACTGGTGGCACTCATGGTATAGGACTAGCGACAGGGATACTTCTCGGAAAAGCAGGAGCAAGGATATGCGTAAACGACGTGGATAATGAAAAGCTTATTAGTTGCAGGGACGCATTCAGAAATGAAGGGCTCGACGTCTATATCCTTAAATTCGATGTTACTGATGAAACAGATGTGGACAGAGGTATCACCGAAATTGAAAAGGAAGTCGGAACTGTTGATATACTTGTGAACAATGCCGGAATTATAAAGCGTATCCCTATCCTCAATATGGCAGTTAAAGAATTTAAGCAGGTAATAGATGTTGATCTGGTGGCACCGTTTGTTGTTTCTAAAAGAGTTGTACCCGGGATGATCGGTAAAAGAGCAGGAAAGATTATTAACATGTGTTCAATGATGAGCGTTTACGGACGGAATACAGTTTCTGCCTATGCTTCGGCGAAGGGAGGATTAAAACTGCTTACTCAAAATATGACATGTGAATGGGCTAAATACAATATTCAGATAAATGGTATCGGTCCGGGATATATTGCCACGGCTCAGACTGCCCCGATCCGGGAAAATGGCCATCCTTTCAACGACCTGGTAATGACCAGGACTCCTGCAGGAAGGTGGGGAGAACCCGGGGATGTTGCAAATGCTGCATTGTTTCTGGCCTCAAAGGCAAGTGATTTCATTAACGGACATATACTTTATGTTGACGGAGGCATTCTGGCTAACTTCGGCTATATCAAAGGTGAAAATGAACTGTGATCTTTAAACACCGAACATTATATTATTAGTTATTAACTTATTTCAATCTATCATGAAAAATCGAATCAATTATTCCAGGCGTGAATTTGTAAAACAAAATTCGATAGCCGGCATAGGAGCTGCAGTTGCCATGAGTGTAGGACCTGCAATTCTTGCAAATTGCGCCGCTGATACAGGTTTACCGGCTATATTGGGGGGCCAGAAAATAAGAACAAAAGAATGGCCTCAATGGCCGATATGGGACCCGTCTGCTGATGAAGAGCAGGTGATAAAAGTACTGCGAAGCGGAGTATGGTCACGTTCAGGTGTTGTGACCGAATTTGAGAAAAAATGGGCCGAAATGACAGGCTCTAAACGATGCCTTGCAGTGGTAAACGGTACAAATGCCCTGATAGCTGCATTAATACAATCAGGTATAGGAGGAGGTGATGAAGTACTGGTGCCGCCTTATACATTTATAGCCACCGTGATAGCAATTCTTCAGGCCGGTGCAATGCCTGTGTTTGTCGATACCGATCCTGAAACATTCCAGATTGATGCAAACAAAATTGAAGCAAAAATTACTTCAAGGACAAAAGCGATATTACCTGTTCATATCCTCGGACTACCTGCCGATATGATTAAAATAATGGCAATTGCAAAGAAACATGATCTGGTTGTTATAGAAGATGCCTGCCAGGCCTGGCTGGCTGAAATTGACCACAAAAAAGTGGGCACATTCGGCGACGCCGGCTGTTTCAGCTTTCAGAATTCAAAGAACATACCAATAGGTGAGGCCGGAGCCATCGTTAGCGATAATGATGAATTTATGGACAGATGTTATTCCTATCATAATTACGGTAATCCCTATGGTTCTGTTGTTGGTACCGTAAGCTCCGGTACAATCATGGCAGGTACAAAACTCAGGCTTACAGAATACCAGGCAGCAATCGGACTTGCACAAATCAAACGTCTCGAAGAACAAACTGAAAAAAGAAATGTAAATGCAGCCTGGCTCAGATCCCAACTGAAAAAAATACCCGGCATTCTGCCTTATGAACTGAACCCGAAAGTCACACGGTCAGCATTTCACCTTTTCCCGTTCCGGTATAAGAAAGAGGAATTCAGCGGCCTGACAAGAACACAATTCCTTAAGGCTCTGGGTGAAGAAGGTATTCCGGCATCGAGCGGATACACTCCCCTGAACAAAATGCCCTACCTCAAAAACGTGATGGAAACAAAGAATTTCAAACTGATGTATCCACCTGAAATGCTTGATTATGACAAATACATGGAAAGAAACCAGTGCCCTTTAAATGATCAGCTCTGCGAGGAAGCTGTATGGCTTTTCCATAATATCCTGCTGGCTGAAAAAAAGGATATGGATGATATTGTAACAGCTGTTGACAGGATCTCAAAAAATGCTGATAAAATCAAAAATCTGTAATAACCTTAATATTTTCAAATATGATAATGAGAAAAATTTTTATTGTCCTGATTTCCCTGGCCGTCATAACAGGTTGCCGGCAGCCGGTAACACAGGAAACTGAAACGACTCCTGTATCAACCCCTGATGCAAAAATTACAGCAACAATTTATGATTCGGGATTTGAACACTCGCATGATACTTATAACGGATTATCATCGGCAAGTGACGGGAAAATTTATTATGTTCTCTGTTCGGAACAAATG
>DNOQ01000440.1 GCA_003501665.1 Bacteroidales bacterium
TGTTACCTGATATCAGAAATTACAAGAATGCACTTATCAGAACAGAATACTCTGCCGAAGAGGAGTTTAAGAAGGATGCACTGTTCAGGATTGAGTTATTATCTTCTGAAAGCCGTACCGGTGTAAATAATAATATTTTCAGGAATGTCCCTGCCAAATATGAATTAATGGAAGAGGCTGACCCGAAAACTGGCGTCTATCATTATTTTATTACAGATGAACAAACAAGTCTGATGGCTGCTTATCCGGCTTTCAGGGAAATTGCAGGATCAGGATTTAAAGACGCACGGGTCAGGCTTAATATTATTACTGATCCGGTCAGGAAAGAACTTCATAATCTCATGAAGAATTATGGAGTTCTTTCTGATACATATTTTGACAGTTACAACAGGCTCCGGGCCAGTGCTTACCTTATGCTTGATCAGGTAGTAATTCTTATGAACCGGAATCCGGGTATAAGGCTCGAAATAGAAGTGTATACCGATAATCAGGGATCAGCATCAAACAACCTCCGGCTGTCGCAAACACGTGGACAGGTTATGGTTAATTATCTTATTAACAGAGGTATAAATGCCAAAAGGCTGACTGCAAAAGGTTATGGCGGAACCAAACCTGTATCTGGAAATACGACCGCAGGAGAAAGGCAACTGAACCGGAGAATAAATATGAAAGTGATAAATTAATCATAAAACGCTTAATTCTAAACCACTATTAGTTTCTGAGTATGAGTGATCAATCCTGCCTGAAGGATCTTGGCAATATATATACCGGGTTTGAGCGTAACTGAAATTTGGAAGTAATCTCCACCGGTTTCCAGGGTTTCTTCAAGACAGAGCTTCCCTGAAGAATTATATATTCTGAGAGACTGGGAATCTGAGGATGGTTCAAGTATAAGGACATTGATAAACTCACTCACGGGATTGGGGTAAAGAGTTATTTCACCTGAATTATAATATGACTTTGAATCAACATCTTTATCATTTCCAAATATTCTGAGTCCGGAAATATTGTTCCATTTATCTGAAGAATTACCATTTCCGACCAGCTTAACATATGAGAATTCAGTATTGTGATTATCCTCAGGGAAATTAAAAACCTGCCAGGAGCCTGAAAAATCGCAAGAAACAGCATTAAGAGTAACAGGCGTCCATATTATATTATCTTTCGAAGCATAGATATCGAAATACGATTCATACTTCTGTCCCGTCAAAAAAGCCACCTGCAGGTGGCTTATTTTGCATNNCGTCAGTCACATTGCCGGGATAGTATGACTTATAATAACTGCTTGCTGAAATCCCGGATACTTTAAGCATAGCAATTTCAGGCTTATAAGGCAAAAGGTTGATTTCAATGGTTTTTTCACTTGTGACTCTTCCATCACTGGCATTTAGTACAAATTTCAATATCTCTGATTTTTTCACTACCGGAGCAAGAAATCTGATTTTTGAATCTGTTGTTCCCGATACAGGAACGGAATATGGAGCCTCCCATGAAAAAGTTATTATATCGCTATCCGGATCGGTGGTTCCTGATGCATCAATCTCATATACAAAACCTGAAAATGTAGTTGGCACATATTTTAAAGATATTACAGGGGCTCCATTATGAACAGCAGGATCAAACAGGTTGTTTTTAACAGTCAGTTCCGCAGTGCTTTTAGCCAGAGATCCGGAAGGAGTCTGCAAACCACTTGAATTCGGTTGCGTATAGGTAAATGTCACATTATCTCCGAATATTACAGGACTTTCAAGTGTTAAAATGATCTTTGAACCTGTAACTGTCAGGGAAGTCACTTTACGGTTATTCCCGTTCACCTGCACAGTGAATGCAGTGACCGGAGGCAATGGATTTGTCGAAAGTGTAGTGCTGAAAGTTATTTCAAGTTTGTCGGGTGTGGAATTCTGAATTACGGAACTTATGTATGAAGGGATAACAGGTTGATCGGGTGAAGGATCTTTCATTAATATGATTGAGGTATATGGAGCCAGGATTATTTTGCTTGTGTGCTTCGTGCCAGTAACATCAATCATTGGTTGAGTGAGGGCAAACTCTTTGTTTACAGCAGAAGGATTAAAATAAAAATCTATATCTGCAGTATCTGTCAGTGCAACAGGAGATATTTTCGAATCAGGATCATGCCCGTACAAAGTCTGCCATTCTTTTAGTGTTTTTGGGGTTCCGCTCCAGTTAACTGAAGGCAGGATAGGCTTTGCATTATCAAGTGGACGGGCATAATAGTTATTGTTGAAATATCCGAACTGGTCAAAATCATTATTTGTGGAATGAACAAACAGCGGATATTGTTTCGGATCTTTCGCAAAGTAGATGTTTTCTATCATTGTCAGATTTCTTGCCGGAACGCTCACTCCCTCGTATTCTTGTGACTTAAAACAACTTACTGCATTAAAAACTGAATTCCCTGTTATTTCAACATTCTGGCATCCATGTAGATAAATCCCGTTCCAATTGATGTGCGCTATCGTATTACTGATTATCCTGACTCCTCCGGTGGTATTATAATCAAGATAAATTCCGGCTGCCATTGAGGGTTTTCCTTCAGGTTTTCCTCCAGGAGCTCCCGATCCGTAAAGGATAATGTTTTCTTTTATCAGCATATTCTTGCTCTCGGCTTGTCCTCCATAATATATACCACCACAATCTTCCAGCTTCATGCAAAAATTACTGATGTAATTATTACTTACTGTTGATCCTGTTCCGCCAAAGATTATGCCGCAGTGGCCTGAATTTTGGATATGATTGAATTCAATGACGATATTGTTTCCCTGATTAGCTGCAATACCTGTGCCCGTTTTATGAAAATCGCCCATTCCCGGGATAAGACCTGTATTCATCACAGTATTTCCTGAAATACGGCTATTATGGCAATATAGCCCCCCGATCCTTATTCCTGAAACGTTTGAATAATTTATTTTTGAGTTTGAAATGACAAGATTTTGTGAAGAGACACCCCAGATACCGTTGTTTCCAGAAAAATCTATATTACAGTTTTGGATTGTAATATTATTATTACGGTAGCAATAGATTGCATTTTTATTAGCTCCTCTGAATGAAATATTATCTATGGTAACATATTGATTTTCGCTGGAGAAACTGATCAGATTATCAACGGTGGAAATCTGAACCTTGTTATTGCCCGGGTTATCTGGACCGAAAAACACAGAAAAAACTGAAGTGGTTATGTTATAATACCATTCTCCTGATGAATCCAGTGTCCGGATATCATTCTGAACAAAATAACCCCATCCATCAGATGGCAAATAGGTGCCGGCCCCGTTATAAGTTAATGTATTCCCGGAATGACCAGCTATTTTGTATCTGTCCATTACATATGAGCAACCTTTTCTTTGAACAATTTCAGCACCTTTCCAGTTAATTATATTTGAATTTAATTCTGAATCAGAAATTGAAATATCTCCTGTATGGGAATCAACTGTCAGCCATGATGTATTGGGAAATCTTCCCATTCCATACTGAACATTATTAATTAAAACCATTTCAAGCGCAGATTGACACTTGACTGAAGAGGAATATATTCCATTGCCCTCATCTTTCCAGTCAGATATGGTAGTCAGTCCTGTAATTAAAGGTTTTTCTCCTGTGCCAAATGCACTGATAATGATTGGATTTCCAGAAACCCCGCTTGCGGTGATTCTCAAACCTCCATAAAATACATCCCCGCGTTTGAACAAAATCCTGTCACCAGGTCTTAGTGTCGGGAATAGCGAATTTGCCTTTGCTATTGTCTTCCATGGACTGGAAGGTGAAAGACCAGTGTTGCTTACATCATTGCCGGATGAGCTGATATAGTAATCGGTTGATCTGGCTACCGAACTGAAAGTGATAAAAGCAAGCAAAAGTATAACCCTTTTTAGCACGAGGTTTTTTGATAAATGCATATAAAATCTTGACGAGTACGGTAATTTTTACGGCGAATATATATTTTTGTTGCATTTTAACGTATAAAGGAAATATTAGTAAATAAATTGACAGGCTCAGGCATATTTATAAACCCGATATAATAAACATAATGTGTGGCTTCGTAGGAATAATAAATAAAAATGGCATATCTGCAGATAAGGTCATCCTTGAAAATATGGCTTCAATAATAAATTACAGGGGACCTGATGAGGAAGGAATTTTTGTTGACGGACCTGTGGGATTTTATCATAAGCGACTTTCCATTATTGACTTGTCAACCGGTACACAGCCAATGACATATGAGGGTTGTACAATTGTCTATAATGGTGAAATATATAATTATATTGAATTAAGGGAAGAACTCAGGAAACAGGGGCATATATTTAAAACCGCGTCCGACACTGAAGTGATACTACACATGTACAGGCAATTCGGTGATAATTTTATTAACGATCTGAATGGGATGTTTGCTTTTATTATATATGATAAGCAGAGGAACAAATTACTTATAGCCAGGGATCATTTCGGAATAAAACCCCTTTACTGGTACTCCGACAGCAGGAAGATAATATTCGGCAGCGAAATCAAAGCAATCCTTAAACATCCTGATATGGTTGCAGAACCTGATTTAAGGAACATTTATGAGTATCTTACCTTTCAATTTATCCTTGGCCAGGGTACAATGTTTAAAAATATATTCAAAATTCCTCCCGGGCATTATATGACGATCGGCCTTGGCGACAACTCTCATAATCTGGTAAAATACTGGGAACCTGATTTTAAGATTGACAGGTTTCATACGGAAGAGTTTTTCATTGCCAGCCTGGGTGAGATCCTTGACCAGACAATTACACAGCAAATGAGAAGTGATGTCCCGGTGGGTTCATACCTGAGCGGTGGATTGGATTCTTCATTTGTTACAATACATTCTGCTTCCAAATACGGGAAGCAGTTTAAATCTTTTACTGCAGGTTTTGACGAGGGGCCGGTATTCAATGAACTTGAATACGCAAGAGAGGCTGCAAAAGTGGCTAATTCTCTTCTATATGAAACTGTTCCCCGCGAGAAGGATTTCATCGATCTTCTTCCTAAACTGATATGGCATCTGGACGAGCCTGTTGCCGGGCCAGGGGTATTCCCGCAATATATAGTTTCAAAACTTGCATCCGGGCATGTAAAAGTGGTTCTTGGCGGGCAGGGCGGAGATGAGATATTCGGAGGATATGCAAGATATCTTGTTGCTTACCTGGAACAGGCGATCAAAGGAGCAATTTTTGAGAATAACGAGGAGAAGGAACATATTGTTTCCCTCCAGTCGATACTTCCTAACCTTCCCTTCCTGCGTGCATATACATCAATGATAAAAGGATTCTGGGAGTCTGAAGTATTTGAACCAATGGACAGGAGATATTTCAGGCTGGTAAACCGGATGGGCTCTTCAGAATCATTTCTTTGTAAGGATTTCATGTCGGGATATAATGAGAACGGAATGTTTGAAATTTTTGCCAGGGAATTTAACCATCCCGATACACTTAGCTATTTTAATAAGATGACTCACTTCGATATGCTTGCAAGTCTGCCCGGATTACTTCAGGTTGAGGACAGGGTAAGCATGGCTGTATCCATTGAATCAAGAGTGCCCCTTCTTGACCGAAGGATAGTTGATCTGATATCCAGAATGCCGGCAGGAATGAAATTTAAGGGTGGGGAAATGAAATATTTGTTGAAAAAGACAATAAAAGATATCATCCCGAGAAAAATAATGAATCGTAAAGAAAAGATGGGATTCCCGGTTCCCTTGCATATCTGGGCTAAAAATGAGGCTAAGGGTTTTATTCTTGACACTCTGCTTTCTAAAAATGCAAGAGACAGAAACATTGTGAACTCAAAATACGTAGAAGACCTGAT
>DNOQ01000099.1 GCA_003501665.1 Bacteroidales bacterium
GAGTAAGTATTCTATCCCTGTTTGGTAACTTAGTATTTAGTTTTTCTGAAGTTCATGTCCCGTATATTTGACTTTGATCTGAATGAAGCTTAACTTTATTCCTTTAATTAATATTAATGAAACCTATGACTCGAAAAAAATTCATTCAGGACACAGCCCTGATCAGTGGTGCTCTGATGTTTCTACCCGGGATCAAAGGATGCAGAAATGCAGATACTTCCGTATCCGGCAACTATTTCCTTAAAGAATTCGGGATAGATGAATCTTTATGCCGCAAATTGCTGATAAAAGCTCTTTCAAAAGGCGGCGATTTTGCTGATCTGTATTTTGAATTTACAGTTTCAAATAACCTCGGACTGGAAGATGGAAAGGTTACACAGTCGGGCGGGAGCATATCGTTAGGTATGGGAGTTCGTACAGTTAAAGGAGACCAGACAGGTTATGGTTTTACTCAGGATCTTACTGAAGAATCAATGATGTCTGCAGCGGAAACAGCATCAACGATCTGTGCCCTTAAGGCTAATGTTCCTAAGCCTTTCACCAGGCTTTCAACAGGTAACTGGTATCCGCTGGAACCTGATTTCAACGGAATTCCTGCCAAAGCAAAGTTGCCGCTGCTACAGGAACTGAATCAGAAATGTTTTACACTGTCGCCCGAAATTGTGAAAGTTACAGCAAATTTCTCAAGCGGATTAAAACGAATGTATGTTGTGACAAGCGATGGTGTGGAAGCAGAGGATCTGATACCTTCAGGATATATTGCAGCAAGTGTGACTGCTGAAAAGAACGGCAGGAAAGAGCAGGCAGGATGGAACCTTGGAGGAAGACGTGATTTCTCGTTTTACACTTCAGACGTAATTAACAAAGTGGCATCAGTTGCAGTAACCAATGCTGTAACATTGTTGGATGCCATTCAGCCTCCCGCGGGGGAGATGCCGGTAGTTCTGGGGCCCGGTATTACGGGTATATTACTCCATGAAGCAATAGGACACGGGATGGAGGCTGATTTTAACAGGAAAAAGACTTCAACCTATAGCACTATGCTTGGTAAAAAAGTGGCAGAACCCTTCGTAACTATAATTGACGATGGTACAAATATGAATCTGGCGGGTAGTATCAATGTGGATGACGAAGGGACACCCGGTCAGAAGACAGTTCTAGTTGAGAATGGGATACTGATGGGTTATCTGCATGATAAGATCTCGGCAAAACATTATGGTGTTGAACCCACAGGCAACGGGAGAAGACAGGATTACCAGAACTATCCTATTCCCCGCATGCGCAATACTTATATGCTGGGAGGAGAATCAACTCCCGAAGATGTTATAAAACAAGCCGGAAAGGGTATTTACGTTGAAACAGTAGCAAACGGACAGGTCGATATCGGTGGAGGTGACTTTGCTTTCTATGTATCAAAAGGAAAGATGATTGAAAACGGCAAACTGACCAGACCAATAAAAGATGTAAATATCATAGGTAATGGTCCTAAAATGCTGGCAAATATCATAGCGGCAGGAAATGATCTTGAGATGTCGCAGGGAGGATCCGGTTACTGTGGAAAAGGTCAATTGGTATCGGTAGGTTTCGGATTACCTACATGTCTTGTAAAATCGCTTACGGTAGGAGGAACCGGACAGAAAGGAGGCAGGTCATGAAAAAAGAGAAACAAATGAGTTTTCCCGAGCTTGCTGAATGGGTATCAGACTATACTCTGAAAGCTGGAGCGACAGACTGCAGGGTAAGCCTCACAAAAAGAAGGTTTATCGAGATCAATTACCGTGACCGCAAACCCGATACATTAAAAGAAGCATCAACGCGTAATCTTAATCTCGGAGTTTATCTGAATAACAGATATGCAAATCAGTCAACCCCCGACTTCAGGCAGTCAAGCCTTGAGACTTTCATAACTGAACTGATTGAGAGTGCCGGAATAATGGAAGAAGATCCATTCCGCTCATTGCCTAATCCGGAATTATATTCGGGAAGGTCTGCAGTTGACCTCCAGTTAACTGATCCGGGTTATGAGAAACTATCACCGGAAGACAGACATGCCATAGTTCAAAAAGCTGAAAACGCCTGTCTTGAAAAGGGTGGAGAAAAAGTCATATCGGTCGAGGCGGGAGAATATGATGAAAAATATGAAGAGTATGTGAGAACCAGTAATGGTTTTGAAGGATCCTCACAGGGAACTGTATTTCAGCTTGGAGTCCAGATGTATGCACAGGATGAAGGTGACCGGAGGCCCAACGGATATCATTATGGAATAGCAACACATAAAAATGATCTGCCTGCCCCTGAGCAGGTGGGAACAGAAGCTGCAAGAAGGACGTTTGAGCTGTTCGGTGCAAAGAAGATACAAACAACACAACTGCCTGTGATTATTGAAAACCGTGTGGTCGAGTGGATACTTGGATTTCTTTTAAATCCATTGGCAGGGCGCAGCATACAGCAAAAAAGATCCTGTTTCTCCGACAAAAAAGGAGAGCAGATAGGAAGTAAGCTTTTCACGGTAATTGATGATCCTTTTATTCCGCGGGGATTGGGATCCAGACTCTATGATAATGATGGTTTCCCTACAAAAAGGAGAGACCTGTTTACAGAGGGTGTCCTGAATGATTTCATGATAGACTGGTATTACAGCCGGAAGCTTGAGTGTGAACCTACTTCAGGATCTGTCAGCAATATTATTATTCCTCCCGGAGAAAGAAGTGTTGAATCCATAGTAAAAGACCTTCCCAAATGTCTTCTGATCACCGAATTTATAGGCGGGAATTCAAATTCAACCACCGGTGATTTTTCAATAGGTATTTTCGGAAAGCTTTTTGAAAAAGGTCAGTTTAAACAAAATGTTGCTGAAATGAATATGGCAGATAATCATCTGAATTTCTGGAAAAAGCTGATTGAAGTGGCAAATGATCCGTGGATTTATAGCAATGTCCGTGTCCCGAGTCTTGTTTTCGAAGGCGTTGTAGTTTCGGG
>DNOQ01000295.1:0-1879 GCA_003501665.1 Bacteroidales bacterium
TCCATGCCCAGGGAGTGTGACAGCCCGGCAAACCGGAAAACCTCTTTGCTTCCCAGGGCAGTACCAATAAGCAGAACGGCGTCTGCCCCGTAAGCTTTTGATTCAATAATCTGAAATTCATCAATTATAAATTCTTTTCTTAAAACAGGTATGGAATTGAATTTACGGGCAATCATCAGGTCATCAATACTGCCCCCGAAAAATTTATTGTCCGTAAGAACTGACAGACCGGATGCTCCTTCACTTGCATATCCCGTTGTTACATATCTGACATCAGCCAGGGAATTGATTACACCTTTCGAAGGTGACTTTCTTTTAAATTCAGCAATGATACCTGTTTTAGCAGGATCTTTCAGAGATTGCCTGAGAGACAAAGTTTCTCCTGAAAAAAACATACTTTTTTCAAGGTCTCTTAAAGAAGTATGCTTCTTACGTTCAGCCACTTCTTTCTTTTTACCGGAAATTATTTCTTCAAGAATTGTCATGATTGCATATTTATAAGCATTTTAAATGACCGGAGAGCTTTTCCTCCGAAAAGAGAATCTTCCGCCATTTCTCTGCATTCCTGAGGAGATTTTGACGGGTAGTAACATTTAACAGCCAGCTGGGTATTTGCAACTACAACATTATTCTGAGCATTTGTGCCTTTTCCTTCCAGAATGTTCATAAAAATCGCGGCAGCTTCATCTGTTGTTTTACCGCCCTTAAGATCAGATGGCAAGATTCTTTGATAATTCAGCATTTCAGGTGTGATCACCTGCTCCACTCCGTTTAAAATATATTTAAAGCTGTCGGTAAGAGAAACCTCATCATATCCATCCAGACTGTGAACTATTGTATATTGAATATCTGATGTCTGGTAAAGATAATTATAGAGCCGGGCTATTTCCAGGCTATAGACTCCTGTCAATTGTTTCCGGGGAGATGAAGGATTGACCATAGGCCCGAGCATATTAAAAAAGGTCTTTACTTTAAGAGCTCTTCGTATCGGGACAACACTCTTCATTGCAGGATTAAACAGCGGGGCATGCAAAAAACACACGGATGTTTTATCTATTTCTCTTTTAAGTTTATCTGCATCAGTTGAGAATTTATATCCAAAATGCTCGAGGATATTTGATGAACCGCAGGCTGATGTTACGGCGTAATTTCCATGCTTGGCAACTTTTATCCCTGCACCGGCAAGTACAAATGTGGCTAGTGTTGAAATATTGAAGGTGTCCTTACCGTCTCCTCCGGTACCACACACATCTATGGTATCAAAGTCCGAAAGATCAATCTTTATACACAAATTCATCAGGGCATCACGAAATCCTGACAATTCTTCAACTGTAATGCTTCTCATAAGATAGACTGTAATAAATGCTGCTATCTCTGATTCGGAGTAAGTATTCCTGGCAATGTTTATCAGAACTTCTTCCGCTTCCTGACGGCTAAGTGTTTTGTGATTGAATAAATGATTGAGAATATTTCTCATGATATTGATTTGTGATTTAACGTTGAATTGTTTTTATGATCTCCTTTAATTCGTTGTTGATTTTTATATATCGATCCAGTTCCTGATTATTTCAGTTCCATATTCTGTAAGAACTGATTCCGGATGAAACTGAAGGCCTCTGACATCATAATTACGGTGACTTATTCCCATGATAATCCCATTTTCGTCCTCACATGTTATCTTAAAGCATTCAGGCAGATGTTTTTTTGATACAACCCATGAATGATAACGGCCTGCCATTATTATCGGGGGGATATTTTTAAGCAAAGGATCGTCGGCAGCCTTTATTTTAACAGGTGATGCTATACCATGGTAAACGGTACTGAGATTAAGTATCTTACCGTCAAAGGCTTCACAGATAGCCTGATGACCGAGGCAGAT
>DNOQ01000295.1:1971-5829 GCA_003501665.1 Bacteroidales bacterium
TATTCCTCCTGCCATTTCGATGGCTTTTTTCAGTGCACCCAGTTTATTATTAACTTCCTGCAGTTCGTTATTTTCATTTGATGCTGCCACGATACCTGCTCCGGCCTGGTAATAGAGTGTATTACCTTTGCTCAGGAAAGTCCGTATCATTATAGCATGGTTGAGGGATCCTCTCAGGTCAATAAATCCTATTGCACCTCCGTAATAACCACGTCTCTGGTTTTCATATCTGTCGATAAGCTGCATTGCCATGTGTTTTGGGGCGCCTGAGAGTGTTCCCGCCGGAAAGGTGGCGCTCATCATATCCGCTATGGATGAACCTTCCCGAAGCTCACCCGACACTGATGATACAAGATGGATAACATGAGAATAGAACTGAATCTCCCGGGAACTTTCAACCCTGACATTTTTCCCGTGCCTGCTGAGGTCGTTACGGGCCAGATCGACCAGCATGATGTGCTCTGCATTCTCTTTAAGGTCGTAAGAGAGCCGTTCGGCAAGCATTTTGTCATTTTCATCATCACCGGTCCGTCTGAAGGTTCCTGCTATGGGATTAATATATGCTTTACCTTTCATGATCTTAAGATGAGCCTCAGGCGATGATCCGAAAATTTTATAACTCCCGTAATCAAAATAAAACAGGTAAGGAGACGGATTGATTGAACGTAAAGCTCTGTAAACATTAAATTCATCTCCCCTGAATTGCTGTGCAAACTGCCTCGAAAGCACCACCTGAAATACATCACCTCTCAGACAATGTTCTTTGCCTTTGCTTACCATTGCCTTGTATTGTTCGTCGGTTATGTTCTGACATTCATTGCCGGAGATACGGAACGGGTAGATGGCAAAATTCCTGTTGTTAAGAAGAGTCTCAATCATCTCAATTTCACCCGGATCCCCGTTTATCCGGTTCTCAATAATCTGGAGTACATTCTGGTAGTGGTTAATGGCTATTATATATTTATAAAGATGATACCTCACATCGGGGATTTTATATTCATATTTATTTCCGGGATTGAATTTGATTTTTTCAAAGTATTCCACTGCATCATAAGAAATATAGCCAAATAATCCATTTACCGGGATGTCATCATTTTGATCGGACAGAACAAATGATTCAATGAAAGCTGAAAACCTTCTGTTAAAGGAATTCCTGTCATTCAGAACTGTTCTCTCTCCTGATCCATCAGGGTAGATCTCCGTAGCTGATCCGTTATCTGCTTCAAAAGAGGCAATGGGTTTAAGGCAGATATAAGAATAGCTGTTCTCATTACCATGATAATCTGAACTCTCAAGCAGCAGGGAGTTTGGATATATATCTCTGATCTTAAGATAAATACTTACAGGAGTAATAGTATCAGCCAGCATTCTGACCGTCCTTGTTTTAACCTCGAATTTTTTCATTGTTTTCCGTTTTGTAAATTCTATTAATCAAAAACGGCCTGTCGCAAGTACGACAGGCCGTTTTTAATATTCTTAAAGAAAATATACAAATAGCTGGTAGTCTCACAACATTAAGTGAAATCTGCTTAACCACCAACACCAATTTGTATAAATCGTTTTCATTCTTTTAAAGCTTATCGGTGCAAAAATATAAATTGTTATTAATAACAACAAATCTTTCTTAATTTAACTTTAATAATTCATATAATTTGTTGGCAATAATTTTTTTACCACAAAGGATCGCAAAGGCTATCGCTAAGTAACACAAAGGAATACAATATCTTAAGAATGTTTATGAATTAAACAGACTATTTACTGCAATCATCAATCAGCTTAAGCAGTTCCTTAATGTGATTTTGGTATACTCCCCTCGGACTTGTACTGTATTTCCTGCACAGAGATGCTGCATATCCTACCGCAACCCCCATCTGTCCGGTTGTGTGCATTACCCTTGGCCCTCCCAATCCTACATGCGATGTGCTGAAACACCTTCCTGCCATAAAGAGATTCTTAATATTCTTTGAATAAAGAGTCCTGTAGGGGATATAATAATGATCCACTTTGTAGAAAAGAGCCTCGGAAAGAAAATCAGGCTGAGACGGATCCTTAAGATTCTGCTGGTAATGTACATCAATGTCCCTCTCTTCCATTGCAACGGCATCGGGAAATTCCCTCATCAGCTTTTCATCCATAAATGTGTATATATAATCTCCTGTCAGTCTCCTTGATTCTCTCTTCCCCACAAGATAAGATGTCCACTCAAGAGCAAGATTTGCATTTGCCGGATCTTTCTTGGCATTTGAGAATGATCCATAAATAGCTCTCAGCATGTGATCACGTATATGTTCCGCATCATCAACCTGGTGCAGATCGTTTCTTGAGAACTCCCATTTCCAGGTTCCCATAGTGGCAGAATAATCTCCGGCTACGTCCATCGCCCAGGGTACTTCGGGGAAAACTGCAGGTTTGCCCGTGTCAACCGTTCTCCACAGAACCGATGATCCCATTACCCTTCCGTCAGCCTGAGCCGGACTCCATAACTCCTTGTGAAGGTCCCAGTTTTCGTTGTACTTCGAAGAATCTTCCCTGCCGTACATGTATTCCGCGCCCGACCAGTAACCTATCCAGCCGTCACCGGTGCAATCGATAAATAAAGGCGCTAAGAACCTCATTGTTTCACCCGTTGAGGTATGTTTTGCGTCGACTGATGTTATTGAATCGGAAATCACATTCGTTGTATAAGCTCTCCAGTTCAGGAAAATTGATATATTATCATATTTAGCCATATTATCATGGCGTTTTCTATCGTCATATACAGCATCGGGTGATCCGTTGGGCCACCAGACCGTATTGAGCATGCTTAATATCCTGTCGGCTTTCCATGTGATCCCTTCAGTATGAACACGGATCTCGCTGCTTGCATTGCCCCCGAGTATCGGGCGGTCATGAACCAGCGCCACCTTTAATCCCTGTTCTGCAGCCGCGATCGAGGCTGCACATCCTGCAATGCCTCCCCCGACAACAACCAGGTCGAAAGCTTCGGATTTTGGAGGTGCGTCGCTTTCATTCAGCAATTCCCTCCGCCATTTGAGAAGCTCTTTCGGATCGGATGGAGGCATCACCTTTTCAGTACTGAAATAAATGGCATCGCATCTCCCGTCAAAACCGGTCAGATCTTTCAGCTCAACAGAACAGTTAACATCCCTGCATGAGATGGCGCCGGCATACTGCCAGTTCCAGCCTTCTTCCGTTCCCAGAACTGTTTTTAATTCTTTCCCGTTAATGATAAGCTTAAATCTACCTGGTGCTTCCCATTCTCCCGGGACCCAGTTCTTTGTTCTTGCCCAGACGTGATACCTTCCACCGGAAGGGAGATCAAATTCCAGCTTTGCATTTTCAACCGGGATACCCAGCCCGTGGGCCAGCAAATATGGTGATCCCATTTGTTCAACAAACTGCGGATCAACAACCCAGCCGCCTTTCACTTCAAAGCTTTCGGCTTCAATGAGCTTATGATATTGCCCGCGATTGCACGAGGCCAAAGCGGCCAGAAGCATGAAACAGGTTATAAAAATTCTTCGTGAAGTCATTATTTTTC
This sequence comes from Bacteroidales bacterium, assembly GCA_003501665.1. GTDB lineage: Bacteria > Bacteroidota > Bacteroidia > Bacteroidales > VadinHA17 > LD21. Next base: position 5,513 of record DNOQ01000295.1, read on the forward strand.
AATTTAGATATGTTAATCAAATTTACATTAAAAATCTTCTTCTTCAATTCCTCTGAGGAACTCCCTCCGTCATCAGTTTCTTTAGTTCCGCAAGATGATCCTCGTAAACGTCTCTGGGTAATGCATTTTTATTCTTACAGACCGATGCTGCCATTCCCACCACTTCCCCCATCATGCCTCCGGTCCTCATTACGCGCACGGTACCCAGTGCAACATGAGTAACACTGATACACCTTCCGGCCATGAACATATTGCTGACATTCCTTGAATAAAGGCATCTGTAAGGTACTGGATACGGGTCAATCTTTACAGTCTTT
>DNOQ01000293.1 GCA_003501665.1 Bacteroidales bacterium
AGTTATAGTATATCACATTATAACCGTACATAACAGGACATAATAAATATTTATTCATGAACAATAAAGATCCCTGAAATCAGCTCAAATGAACTGACTTCAGGGATCATGAATTGTCATATCCGTTACTTAACTCCAAAACTCAGGAAAATTATGCAATTTGCTCAAATAGCTTCTTTTCAAGAATATCCACAGTATAAGTTTTCTGAAGCAACACATCGCCAATGTACTTCTCGTTGGTGAGTATCTGCTTGATATTGTTTCCATTCCCTTTTACACGTCCTGTACCGTTCAAAATGCCATCTGTTTCAAGTAATCTCTTAATCATCAAAAAGCTCTTACCACTAAGGTACTCTCGGTAGATTCGGTTTGCAATCTCAGCCTTCTCTTAATCAATGATAATCTATGCATTGGTCATTTTTTGCCGAATCGCTTCTAGTTGGCGAATAGCCAATTCATTCACTTTCAGCCAACTTTTCATAGTGCTTATACAAGGAGTGGAATTTACCTGAATACCGCTTCTGCCAAGGCTTCTTTTTACCGCAAAAGTGTAAAATTACGGTCTTATTAATGATCTCACCCATATCATATTTACCATTGCTGGCAAATATGTAATAATTGTAATAACGGGTGTCATAGTTATACAGCTTTTCATCAAGGTCTTTAATCTTCTTTGCATAAATAGCATTCAAAATATCCTGATCCGGCATAACAAGCTTCTGCCTGTTTTCTTCTATAAATCTGTATATCTCTCTTTCATCGGCTTCCTTTCTGAGAAGTTCAAGATTCATAAGCAGAACACCGGAATTATAATATGCATCTATTTTGTACGGGTAAAGCCTTACTTTATTTATTTCCTTTATGGAAACGATATCGTGATAAGCAGCCGCATAAAAATAGTCATCGAAATCTGAATCGTATAGCTTACGGATGGGATTGATGACCAAAATATCAGGATCTAAATATAAAATCCGATCCAGATCTTCTGGCAACAATTTATAAGCTAAAAGTCTGAAATACATCTCTCTTGTATAATGAAACAATACCGGGGCTTCATTAAAGCTTTCATCTGAAATTTTAAGATTGTTTACCCTGCTGCCGTGTGCTTTAGCATAGGCTTTAACTCCTTCCACTTCTTCATCACGAAGTCTTGAGTGTAGGAGGAATATATTAAAAATCTCATTTGGATTGTTAAGGAAAAGTGATTTAAGCATGGTCTTCAGTGGTTTAAGATAATTCGCATCCAATGTAACTAAAATATTCATCTCACTTAGGTTCATCCTTTCAGGCAGCAAAGGGACAACATCGCGCCAAGTGCAAATGGCACCGATGTTATCCCATTAATAGAAAATTTCTTGACTCATTGATTATTTTAATAGTCGACTTAACTGCTCAGTCATATCACAGCTCTCCCATGGCATGTCTTTTGCATTTTCTCCAAAGTGTCCGTAACAGGATAGCTTTGAAAAAATAGGACGGCATAGTTCAAATTTCCGGATAATTGCCATCGGTCGCATATCCACTGCCTCTATGATATAATCGCGAACCTTGTCTATTGGAATCTTACCGGTACCAAAATCATCAATACGCACAGACACCGGCTCTGCAAGTCCGATTGCGTAGCTTAATTGCACTTCACAGTTGTCGGCGATACCGGCAGCCACGATATTCTTGGCAATATACCTGGCCATGTATGCCGCGCTTCTGTCAACTTTTGTAGCATCCTTACCGGAAAAAGATCCACCCCCGTGTCTTGCGTAACCACCGTAGGTATCCGCAATAATTTTTCTGCCTGTGAGCCCTGTGTCTCCTACGGGACCGCCAATAACAAACCTTCCAGTCGGGTTAATGAAAAAATCGGTCCAACCATCAATCATTCTCTCCGGTAAAACTGGTCGAATAACGTGTTCTGTAATATCCTCGCGCAACTGCTCAATTGAAATATCTTCGCCGTGCTGTGCAGAAATGATAACTGCTACGATCCGTTTAAGCTTGGCACCCTCATATTCCACAGTTACCTGCGACTTTCCGTCAGGGCGAAGATACGGCAATTCTCCAGATTTTCTGACTTCTTCAAGGCGGTGTGTCAGCTTATTAGCATACTCTATCGTGAATGGCATCAGATATTTGGTTTGCTTACAAGCATACCCGAACATCATGCCCTGGTCGCCCGCGCCGCCATTCAGCGGTTCAGTTCTGTTTAAACCCCTTGCTATGTCAGGGGACTGTTCATGGATATCTATCGTAATCTCACATGTCTTCGACTCAAACCCCATGCTGTCTTCAGTATAACCGGTATCGGCAAAGATTCTTCTTGCGACGGCATTATAATCAACAGATGCATTTGCGGTGATCTCGCCCATAATGTGCAGTTTATTAGAAGTAGCTGTAACTTCACAGGCAACGTGACCTGACGGATCCTGACGCAAAATCTCATCCAGTATACTGTCGGCTATCTTATCACACAGTTTGTCGGGGTATCCGCTTGTCACAGACTCCGAAGTAAAATAAGAAAGCATATTACACCCCCCAATACTCATTTAATATGTATACTATCAATTTTTACCGCCGGCTTTAATGCGTGGATGTTCGTTCCATAGCCTGTCAGCTACAGGGGCCCACTTCTCTGCTGCTTCAACACATTTATTGCAGTAGTCGCTGGCTTTCTCAGGACAAGCTATATCCGTTGAATGAGCATTGGTGTCTTCCACCATCTCGGTTAGCCGACCGGGATTATCCAGCACCGGGCATGGACGCAGCAAGTTGGAATTGAATGGCTGATTTGCCCTGTATGCCTGGAACAGCGGTGACTTGTAGGCTTCAATAAGTGTCTTATCCTTAATATTGGAATCAGAATAATGAACAAATGCACAAGGCTCAATGTCACCATTGGCATTAATATGCAAATAACTTCTTCCACCTGCTATACAGCCGTTGACATATTCTCCATCATTCCAGAAGTCCATGGTGAATATGGGCTTCTCTTCACGGAATTTCCGAATTTGCCGATACATGAATTCACGTTGTTCGGCAGTCGCAAGAAGCTCCGGTACTGCGTCCGCGCCGATGGGCATATAGGTGAACAGCCATGCGAACTTCGCTCCCATATTAATCATAGCATCGAAGTATTCCTCGCTGCCGATAACCTCGCTATTCTTGCTTGTATAGCAACAGGAAATTCCAAAAAGAAGTTTCCTCTCTTTCAGTCTTTTCATAGCAGAAATAACCGACTGATAAGTTCCCTCGCCGCGACGATAATCTGTTGCCTCTTCAAAGCCTTCTACGCTGATGGCGGGAACAATATTGCCGACCCGCAGCATTTCATCCGCAAATTCATCATCGATAAGAGTTCCATTCGTAAAAGCTAGAAACGCGCAATCATGATGCTTTTCACATAAGCGTATGATATCTTTCTTTCTAACAAGGGGTTCGCCGCCTGAATAGATATAAACGTATGTACCGTGTTTTTTACCCTGACTAATGATATTGTCGAGTTGCTCAAAGGACAAATTCATTTTATTTCCGTATTCAGCAGCCCAACAGCCTATACAATGCAAGTTGCAGGCAGAAGTAGGATCCATAAGAATAGCCCAGGGCACATTACAGTCGTATTTTATTTTTGTTTCATTTTGAATCTGTAATCCAATCATGGTTCCGTTGATAATCGCATTGGTAAATAATTTTTTACGCTGTTCGTCATCTATGTCCGTCCATAGACTGTAAAGAAGCTGTGACCAGTTGTTGTCAGGATCGGTTATCGCCGATCGAACCGTTTTTACCTGTGATGCAACAGAATTGTTGTCGTCTTGCTTTTCCAACCATTCAAGCACCTTGGGAAGGTTGCTCTTTGGGTCTCGATTGATATAACTGTATACTGTTTTGACTCCCATGGATTTTAATTTAGCTGACATATCCATCTTCTTACACCCTTTCATATAAAAACTAAGGTTTAATCCCTTAATAATCATTATTAAAAAAAGGGGGGAAATAACTACGGTCAATTGTTATGGGATGTGTGAAATTCATACATAATGCATTCATTGACTAAATTCCGGATACACTGTATGACTTGTATGATTTTCATACAAACTTTCTGTACTGTCTGAAAATTTCGACAGAATTCTTTAAATAGTTACGAATA
>DNOQ01000504.1 GCA_003501665.1 Bacteroidales bacterium
TCCTTGTTAATATATTGAGTCACCAAGTATTTTTCCCTTATAAACATTCCCTTATGGGGACTGGTATTTACCCGCTTTCCGTTTAGGAAGATATCGGCAAAATAATTTATTCCCCTGAAATTGAGCCATACCTGCTGGCCCTCCTTAAGACCGGGGATCTCAAATTCATTGTAAAACCAATACGTATAATAATCCCGTCCGGTATCATAAATATCCGGGATTAAATTATTATTTAGTCCGAATAACGGATCAGGTACCATCTTGTTATGAAGAAGTGTTGTCAGTACAGTTCCGGGGACAACAGCTTCCATCCAACCCTCTGGACTAAATTTCAGGCTTGTAAGTTCGTTCCCGTCAATAAGAACATCAGAAGCTCTTTTAGCTTTCCAGTTATCATGAAGAGGGTATATAAGCGGTTGTGATAAAAGCTGAAATGGCAGAATTGCCATGGCTATCAGAAGGGGATAGATTTTATTCATATCTGGAAAATAAGCAGGTACTGTAAAATGTTCTTTTGTGCTGTTTTTACAAAGGTGCATAAAGGATTTTAAAGGGAGAGATAAAAATAACAGATTGTAAAAAAATTAATGATCAATGGCATTGGTACAGTTGACAGTTAAGACTAAATTTGTTGACTGAGAATTAAATTTTTGATATTAACCCTCTGTATTTAATCGGATAACAGTGAAATATAATTATTATGATGAAACGGGCAACTCAGGTTTTTTGCTGCAGGTTCCTGCCGGCTGTAATTTTTTCAGGTTTATTGATATTGTATGTATCATGTTCAAGATCAGCAGGAAAAATTGATAATGCTGAATCATTTATACCTCCGGAGCCTGATCCGAAAAGTTATGTATGTTACAAAACAGGCAGCGTCATTACACTTGATGGGATTCTGAATGAATCAGACTGGGAAGCTGTTCCCTGGACAGACTATTTCGTTGATATCGAAGGTGAACTTAAGCCACCGCCGGAGTTCAGAACGCGGGTGAAGATGCTCTGGGATGATTCTTATCTCTTTATTGCGGCTGAACTTGAGGAACCAAATATATGGGCTACTCTAAGGCAAAGAGATACAGTTATTTTTTATGATAACGATTTTGAGGTATTTATTGATCCGGACGGAGACACACATGCCTATTATGAGCTTGAGGTCAATGCTTACGGCACACCGTGGGATCTTCTTCTGATAAAACCTTACCGCGACGGAGGCCCGGCTGTTAATAACTGGGATATCAACGGACTGAAAGTTGGAACAGATATTAAGGGGACCATTAATGATCCTTCTGACATTGATCGCGGCTGGAATGTTGAAATAGCTATTCCCCTGGGAGTTTTAAAGGAATGTAACAGGAACGACATGCCGAAAGACGGTGATCAGTGGAGAATAAATTTTTCGAGGGTGGAATGGCGTACGGTTATTGAAGGTGGCAGGTATAAAAAGGAAATCAATCCAGCAACTGGCAAGCCATATCCTGAGAATAACTGGGTGTGGTCACCACAGGGACGTATCAATATGCACATGCCTGAAATGTGGGGTTACCTGCAGTTTTCAGACCTAAAGGCAGGTTCCGGAAGTGAACAATTCGTCCCGGATACGGATAGGGATGAGAAATGGGCTCTGAGGATGGTTTATTATGCACAGAAAGAATACTTTAAGAAGTTCAATACCTATACTTCAGAATTTAAGTACCTTGATTTGGGTAAAGAAGATTTTACCGGGATTGAGTTTCTCCCGCTAATACAATCCACCCGAAATACTTTTGAATGTTACTTTCAAGATAAGGAAGGAAATCATAGCTGGACAATTTACCAGGATGGCAGGATTATCAATATGGGAGGATCTTTTCAGGAATAATCAGATTGACCATGAACAGATAAGTTGTGAACTGAATTATTTGGCGCTTGAGGTGTCAATTTACACGAGATTGGGGTTCGCTTCGGATTTAAGATGCCACGATGTGGCAACAATCACGGAGGGGATTTTCCAACCACTGCCTGAAGTGAGCCATGGTTTGGTTATAAAATATCGTGACAATAATCCCGGAGGGATTTTCTTCCAATAGCCCGGGTTACACCCCGGGTTAGGGATACCACCAAACCCCCAACCCCGGAGCGGGTTAACTTCCGATATTTGATTCTCCACAAGTCAAAATGCTGCAATCAGAAGGCAAATTCTACCAGTCGCAGGACATACTCTCCGATATCATTAAAATCGATACGCCGGGTTAATAAAATTAACTATATATAGCAATAAAATTAATATATGTTAGCAGAAATACGCGAAGAAATATATAAAATATTGTAAAATCAAAAAATAGTTACAAATATTAATTAAAGAATCATTTTAATTATTAGTTTTGCAGTTCCCGGATTTATTAAATGAATTATATCGGGCAGTGAAAAATTCAATTAGAAAAAATGATCTATGTGCGGAATTGTTGGTGTTTTTGATTTGAAAATAAACTATACGGAGCTGAAGCCCGTGGTGCTTAAAATGTCGAAGAAACTAAGGCACAGAGGGCCCGACTGGTCAGGAATATTTTGTTGTGACAAGGCGATCCTGGCACATGAGAGATTGTCAATTGTTGATCCTGAATCCGGAAGGCAGCCTTTGGCAAGTACTGACGGGAATCTGATCCTTTCGGTTAACGGTGAAATATATAATCATCAGGAAATAAGGAAAAAATATCAAGACACATATGAATTCAGGACACATTCCGACTGCGAAGTGATCCTGCCGTTATACAGGGATAAAGGGCCATCCTTCATTGAAGAGATGAACGGCATTTTTGCTTTTGCTTTGTATGATAAGGAAAATGATTGTTATCTCATTGCCAGGGATCATATCGGGATTGTTCCGCTTTATATCGGATGGGACCAGTATGGTAACTTTTTTGTCGCCTCAGAATTGAAAGCACTTGAGGGCGTATGCAGAAAAATTGAAGAATTCCTTCCGGGACACTATTTCTACAGCCGGGACGGAGTAATGACCAGGTGGTATAAGCGTGACTGGATGGAATATGGAGCTGTTGAGAAAAATATAACCTCACCTGATGAATTAAGGAGCTCTCTTGAAAATGCTGTTCATCGCCAGCTCATGTCGGATGTACCTTACGGAGTTCTGCTTTCAGGCGGACTTGACTCATCAATAATATCGGCTGTTGCCAGGAAATATGCTCCCAAAAGAATTGAAGCTGATGATAAGGTTGATGCGTACTGGCCGAGGCTTCATTCTTTCGCAATTGGTCTTGAAGGATCTCCCGATCTGGCCGCTTCGCGCAAAGTGGCCAGGCATATCGGCACAGTTCATCATGAAATACATTTCACCCTTGAAGAAGGGCTGGATGCCCTCCGGGACGTTATTTATCATATCGAAACATATGATGTAACTTCGGTAAGGGCTTCAACTCCGATGTATCTCCTTGCCAGGGTTATAAAATCGATGGGAGTAAAAATGGTTCTGACCGGAGAGGGGGCCGATGAAATTTTCGGTGGTTATCTCTATTTTCATAAGGCGCCTGATCCGCGGGCATTCCACGAAGAAACAGTAAGGAAGCTCAGCAAGCTTCATCTCTATGACTGTCTGAGAGCCAATAAATCTCTTGCTGCCTGGGGTGTTGAAGGGCGGGTGCCGTTCCTGGATAAAGAATTCCTTGATACTGCAATGAGAATTAATCCTGCTGATAAAATGGCTTCAGGAGAAAAAATTGAGAAGTGGATTCTGAGAAAATCTTTTGAGGATTATCTTCCCGATGAAGTTACATGGAGGCAGAAAGAACAGTTCTCTGACGGAGTTGGGTATAACTGGATTGATACTTTACGGGCAATAGCTTTAAAAGAGGTGACTGACGAACAGATTATAAATGCGAAATACCGGTATCCGGTAAATCCACCGATATCAAAGGAAGAGTATATGTACCGGTCAATATTTGCCGAACATTTTCCTTCAGATGCTGCCGCAGCATGTGTCCCTTCAGTGCCTTCCGTTGCATGCAGTACAGCTGAGGCGCTTTCCTGGGATTCGTCGTTTCAGAATATGATCGATCCTTCGGGAAGGGCAGTGAAAAACGTTCACTTCGATTCATATAAATGATACGGTTCCAGGTTCCNNTGACCCCTGTACATCTCTTCGATCCTTTGCCGGCCATGACCTGATACACGGCTAACCGTGATCCTTGTTATTTCGGCAGCAATGAGCGCTTCCCGAACCTTATCGAGTTGCACCTCCCTTATTATTGCAGTAATCAGTTTCATAATGTTGATTAATTTTAAGTTGCTTGTTACTTGTTGCTAGTTGCTGGTTGTTTGTCGCTTTAAAGTGATGACTGAATGTTCATTAGATAGTTTAATAGCTACTAATTTAATCTTTTAATTTCTTGTTACCAGCAACCAGCAACCAGCAACCGGCAACTAGAGTTAATTTGGATTCAGCATTCCGTATCCTCTTTCCCCATGATATGCCCTGTCGAGACCAGCCATTTCATCATTGCAGGACGATCTGAATTTAACGGTCTTGTCGAGCACTAAAATGATCAGGAGAGTCATTCCTCCGGCAAATACAATTGCTATCAGTACTGCCAGAGCCTGAACACCCAGCTGGTTCCATATTGTCCATATCCCGTCAGAAGCTGCTGCGGCTTCATCCATCCAGGATTTCCTGATAAAGAATGTAAGGAACAGGGCGCCCACAATTCCTCCCATTCCATGGATGCCGAAAGCATCGAGACTGTCATCATATCCCAGCCTGTTTTTGAGCTGAATAGCCATATAACATGCCATTGAGGCAATTATTCCAAGTATCATTGCACCGTATGGCTGTACAACACCGGCAGCAGGAGTAACAGCAACAAGTCCGGCCAGAATGCCGCTGGCAAAACCAAGAGCTGTTGTTTTTCCCTCGTGATGGAAGCTTTCAATGATTATCCAGGAGAGGGCTCCCGCTGCCGCTGCAACCTGAGTTGCTGTAAGAGCCTGAGCGGTACTTAATCCTGAAGAAATACTGCTTCCGGCATTAAATCCGAACCAGCCAACCCATAATAGTCCGGCTCCGAGCATGGTGATCACCATGTTATTCGGCCTTATCACCTGGTACGGATACCCGCGTCGTGAACCAAGATAAATTGCTGCAACCAGTCCGCTAACACCTGCAGAAATATGTACCACTGTACCGCCTGCAAAGTCAATTGCCCCTTTGGCTCCGAGATTAAACAGGAACCCATCGGACGCCCATACCCAGTGACACAGAGGATTATAGACAAAAATGCTCCAGAGGGCAATAAAAAAACAATATGATTTAAAGGATATTCTTTCTGCAAATGCACCGGCTATAAGTGCAGGAGTTATTATTGCAAATTTCCCCTGGAACATCGAAAAAACATATTCGGGTATTCCGGCATCCATTATATTGGTATCAATACCTTTCAGGAAAAGGTAATCATTGTTCCATCCGAACAAGCCTCCCGGCACGCTCCCCCCGAAACACATGCTGTAGCCAATTATTACCCACAGAACACTTATGATTCCCATTGCAACAAAACTGTGCATTA
>DNOQ01000456.1:0-4086 GCA_003501665.1 Bacteroidales bacterium
ATATCCCTCCGGCAATGGTAAAGGACCAAAATACCCATCGGCTCTCTGGTTCTTAATACTCCATTCTATCCATTTCTGTGCTTTTTCTTTCATGTTTTTATCATCCAGCTGATAGGCAAGAGGGATCAGTCCATCAATCCAGTATGGGCCTCTTTCCCAACCGTCACCTGTTCCTCCCAGCCAACCATTATTATCACCACATACAAGGCTGTAAATGTTGTCAAGGTTTCCCGTAAGCCCATCACGCTGGAGTATCAGCATTTCGAGTAACATTCCTTTGGGTTTGATGGCTCCAAGAGGCAGGGGTGTATATGGCTGTACAACCAGCGGAAGCTGATTCGTAATGTAATGTGAATTCCGCACATCTTTTGAATATGACATAACTGCCTGAAAAATAAGCATTAAAATAATTAATATAATCTTTTTCATTTTACATTATTTAAAACTTGATTTTAATTTTCTTCAGAGATCTGGAATTCTTCACAAGCACACCATTCAAAAAGATGGAGAATCCTTTACCTTTATTATATTTTGTTCCATTTTTATCCCAGACAACTGTTATTGATTTATTGTGGTAATTAACATGGTCAAGGCAGAACCAGTCCCAATATTCTGATGGTATGAGTGGTTCAATAGTAAGACGATCATCCATTGACGGTCGTAATCCGATAAGATCGCTTATGATAATATCACAAAACTCAGAATGATTATAATCTTTTCCTCTTTCTCTAGGCTGGGCATTCTGTCTTATTTTCATGGTCCGGGCTATCCAGTCCCCAGTAAATGGATTAAGGTTTTCATCTATCCAGCAAATCCTGTCGCCTCTTTCATCAATTATGCGGTGGCTGTTAGAGTAAGTCTGTAATAATTGAATCAAATTATCTTTTGTTATGGTTGTTTGTTTATAATCCCTTAAGAGGTTCGCCATTGACTTCAGGGTTATTGAAGTTGAGAAAGGCCAACTGGGACCATTCCATTGGCATGCGTGTCCTTCATATACCACCTTGAATCCCGGGTGACTTTGTTCAGCAGTTGTCGGTCCGAAAGGTGCTTTAAAACCATTTTCACTTATTATGAATTTCCATGCAACTGAATGGTTATTTTCAGGTATGCTGAAGTACCATGGAGTATATCCATGAAGTTCCCTGGCATCAATCAGACCTGATTCATTTCTTGTCCTGCCAAGGAAAGTCTTAATCTGGCGGTGATCTTTAAGAATTTTAAGCTCGGAGGAATCTAGGGGCAGAGTCTTGAAAAACTGATCTCCATCGTCCCAGAGCTTTGTAATAATCAGGGATTTTAATTTTTCAGCTTTACCGGCATACTCTTTTTCCAGTTCTTTATTATGGGCAATTGAAGCTATTTCGGCAATTGCCCTAGCATCACCGTACATATACGAATTAATGGTAGTCCGTTTTCCTGATCCTCCTATTGATACTTCCATCCCATCCCTGTCATCTACCTGCCAGAATAGATCATCACTCAAAAGATGGCTTTTTTCCCATTCCTTATAGTTATTATCAAAGTCAGGTAGCAGATCGGTTAGCAGCGGTTCATTTTTATGGACCTGAGCAAACGCCAGTATTGAATTGGCTGCCCAGAAGCTGTATGACCGGAGAGCTCCACCACCTCTGAACCAGAAATACGCATAATCCTGCAAATACCTCTGATCATGCAACCAGCGTCCTTCATAAAAGTGATGACCGGCCGGACAGCTTATTGTATTATATTTTCCGGCCCAGGGAACATCGGGAAGGAATTCTGTTATTACAAAACCATCAGGAGTATTTTTAATATGTTTCCTGTAGGTCCACCACCGGAAATAATATGTCTTTTCAAGCTCCTTGTCAGGGCAATTGAAATAAGGGATATTCTTTTTCAGGAATTGTTCAGCCTGATCATTTGGATAGTATTGTTTATACAACTCCTCATCAATCTGATTAAATTCTTTTATCAGTGGATTGAACTGTTCCCATTTAAGCACTAAAGGAGAGACTGCTGCTATTCCATTATTATCATTCTCCTTATTCTTGCAGGAGGTTAAAATAACTCCCGAAAAGAAAAAGGCGGCTAATCCAAATAGTAGTTTGTTTTTCACAACTGGGATGATTATACGTTAACCTGATTTCTTATGATTATATAATTATCTATATCAATCGGTGAACACTCTGACATGGGTAGCTTTTCTTGGTACCCAGACCTGCATCTGCCCTTTACCCCGGTTAGCCCACGAATAATAGGGGATTGCCGTTATTTCCTTGACTTCGGTATTTATTTTTAATCCGTCTGAGGATACTGTTGCCACCGGACACTGTGCTTTTAAAATTACAACTCCTTTTAACAGATCGGGTTTGAATTCGCTGGTAAAGGATGTATTGTCAGGAACTATAATATTCATCGCCTTACCATCATTGTCAGGATGTTCAAAGCAATAAACAAGAGGTCCTCTTTGAAGAGCAACACGATTACGGTTTTCTTTTACATCGTCAATTGCGATTATTCTTCTTACCGGCATGGGCAGGTCAAGAACAATTACATCACCTTTTTTCCATTTTTTACTTATTACAGCATACCCTTTAACCATCTTATATTCTGCAGGTGATCCGTTAAGCAATAATGAAAATTTAGTATCTGAATTATCAGCATACCTGTATGTATTCCCCGGAACGGGCTGGTTATTGGCCCATCCGGGGATCCTGATATGCATATCAAATTCTGTCTGCCTGTCAGGATTAACAGAAATCTGTACTCTGCCGTTCCATGGATACTCGGTTGTCTGTTTTACATTGACATTCCTGTTTTTAAGGGTGAATGTTCCGGTACTGCCAATAAAGAGGTTTATCCATAGCGAATTATTGGATTTTGCATAAATGTAATTACCCACTGATTCCACAAGTCGGGCAATGTTTGAAGGGCAACATGCTGTACCAAACCATTCACTTCTTGCATGAGTCCCGGAAGAGGCTAAAGGATTTCCATAAAAGAACAAATCACCTTTAAGAGAAAGTCCGTCCAGAGCTCCATTATATAAGCTTCTTTCCAGTACATCGACATATTTACTTTCTCCGGTAAGCAGATTCATTCGCTCATTCCAGAATACCATTCCAACAGAAGCGCATGTTTCGCAATATGCCTGTTCATTGGGCAGATCGTAATCGATGCTGAATCCTTCATTCCTGCCCGAAGAGCCGATCCCTCCGGTGATATACATATTTCTGTAAACAACATCTTCCCATACAGTTTTCATTGCTTTAATATAACCCGAGTCATTTTTTGCTGCTGCCACATCAGCTGCTCCTGTGTATAAGTACATAGCTCGGACAGCATGGCCTGTGATCTCGTTTTGTTCTTTAACAGGATACCTGTCCTGGTTATAATCAGGATCGTTTCTGCCTGCACTTACAAAATGTCCATGTCCCCTTTGTTGCAGAAACCAGTCGGACAGTTCAAGATATCTGTTATTTCCGGTTGTGTAATATAGTTTTACAAGTGCCAGTTCAATCTCCTGGTGCCCCGGAACCCATGGCCTGTTTTGAAGTCTGAAAGTTTCATCAATGTGGTTGGCAAATCGGATAGCAACATCAAGTAACTTCCTTTTTCCTGTCGTATTATAATATGCAACAGCTGCTTCAATCAAATGACCGGCACAGTATGCTTCATGTCTGTGCATATCTGTCCAACGCTGATTCAGACCTTCGAGAGTATAATATGTAAATAAATATCCGTCTGGTAATTGTGCTGCAGCAATTTTGTCAATCCATTCGTCAGCTTTCATTTCCAGATCCTTATCGGGATGATTTTTTAAAGAATATGCAATAGCTTCCAACGCTTTATAAACATCTGAATCATCATAATAAATTCCCTGATGCTTTTCTCCTTTTTTAGCTGCAACTTTCTCAAAATTTCTGATACGTGCAGTTTTTACTTCTGTTTGGTCAATACAAACGGGAATTGTTACTTTACTTACCGAATAAATACGTGGTTTCCAGAAATTATCATCGATAACCACTTGTGAGAAACTTACAGGTTCCATCTTCCGGACCGGAATTTGGGCTAATAAGCCCGGTAGAAAAAGCAAAAATACGA
>DNOQ01000456.1:4136-9264 GCA_003501665.1 Bacteroidales bacterium
TAACCTTATCACCCTGAGGTTTATGAGATAACCAGCTTTTTGTTGTATAAGTGCCGAATCTTATCATATCTCTGCGTCTGGTCCATTCACAGGCGAACTCATAACCAAGTTCATCATAGAAACCACCATATTGTATAGCGGCTTGATTTCCAGGTTCAGATATTACATAGTTCTCCACATAACCATATTGATATTTTGAGTTTCCTGCCAATTGCGCACCTGTTACAGTTGCTTTTACAGGATTGCTCTTGAATGCGCGCTGTCTTACCTGTGTAACTATATCAGCAGCAGCATCTGCCTGACCTGTTCTAAGAAGGCATTCTGCTTTCATCATAATAACATGTGCATAGCGGAAGAAAGGAACGTCATTGTTCATGGGATTTGTAGCTCCCATCTCAGGCCTATATTTAATTATCCTGTATCCCTCGTTTTCCGGAGTGTATAGTCCATTTGCGACTTCTTTTGTATAGTCAAGCTGCTGACCAGCTCTGTCATACAGACATTTTAGAGGTGTTACACCATCTGCAGCAAATTGAGGTCCATGTTCCCATGTATCATCAATCCGCGAATCTTCCGGATCATAAGTATCTATAAACTGTGGAATTGCTTTTATTGCACCTGCACCATAAGGAGTGGTTCTGAGGTTATATTTCTGTTTTGATGAAGCATGCAATGTAGAATTAATATATACATTGGATCCGTTTATTTCGTCCATTGGTATTGCAAATACCGTTTCAACCGAGTTTTCATTATTTGCTTTAAAACAATCACCATAATTTGGTTGAAGACTATATTTGCCTGAAGCAATAATATCATTACATTCCGATAGGCATTTATTCCACTCAGCAGTTCCGGAATATACCTCAGCATTTAGATATAGGCTTGCCAATAAAGCTTTGGCAGCCCACTTGTTAAAACGGCCATACATTACTTTATTATTATCGGGACTTAGTTTATCAATTGATGCAACAATGTCGGCAACAGTTGCATCGTAAATAGTCTTCCTCGGCGTTGAACCTGGTAATTCTTGTAATACTGTAGTGACAAATGGTGCATCACCGAAATTATCAATTATCTGCCAATAATAAAATGCCCTGGCAACTTTCATTTCTGCGATCAGGGATTCTTTGCTGACACCTGATGGAATAGGGACCGCATCAGTCTCAAGTTGATTAAGTATTCGATTTGCATGTATCACTCCGGAATAAAATAGACTCCACATGCTGCTTACTTGTGTAGCTTCTGCGTTCCATGTATGTAAATGCATTTTCTTATAAATTCCTCCATCATCCCAGCCTGATGCATTAGCCGGAAGACAAGTAATATCTGTTGTTATATCAAGCATGATGTGACCCCTGTTATAATAACCGCGCATATTTGAATATACTGGGCCTATCACTGCATATATCTCATTTGCAGTGTATATGTATGAATCTGTCGTTAAATCAGAATATACTTCCTCTGTCAGGTCATTACAGCTAATGACTGTAAGTAACAGAATCGATAATATGAATTTTATATATCTTTTCATCATAAATATTTTTAAAATTAGAATTTTACTGAAATCCCTAGTGTATATTCTCGTGAGTTGGGGTACCTGTCTCTTGCATCGTTCCCCGGGAAAAGGCCGGTACTATTAACTTCAGGATCGATACCACTATATCCGGTGAATGTAAATATGTTATATCCTGATAAATATAATCTTATAAATTTAACAGGCCCACTCTTGAAATCAAGATTGTATCCCAGGTCAATATTGCCTATTTTCCAATAATCACCATTCTCGATGTAATAACTTACATACTGAAGCTCTTGTGAATCAGATAATGGCCTTTTACCATAGATATTGTCATAAGTGTTTTTCATTATATTTCCCCTTGTGAGACTTATTGGTACACTGAAAAACATTCTCATGAAATTTAGGATCTGAAAACCGAATGCGCCGTTCATAGTGACATTCAGATCAAACTTATTGTATGATAAGGAGTTTGTCCAGCTCAAATAATGTTTTGGTAGTCCATTACCCAAGACTTTTTTGTCCGTCGGCTGTTGATTAGCTATTGGTTTTGGATTCCCGTCAGCACCTTCAATTATCCATCGGCCATTCTCGTCAATGTCAATTGATTTATAACCCCAGAAATTACCAATAGGTTGTCCTTCCTCCACTCTGTGGGTTGTTGTTTGGATGGGTTCACCGGTGGAGCCTGTATAAAAATATCCACTTTTGAGTTGGAACTGGTCACTTGACAATGATACTAATTTATTTTTATTTGTTGAATAATTTACAGTTGAGTTCCAGTTAAATGATGAGCTTCTTATCGGATTCGCTGTTATCTGAACTTCAATGCCTTTGTTTTCCATCGTTCCGGCGTTAGCAAAAATAGTGCTGTAAAGGTAAGGTGGCATAGCTACGTTATAGTTCCATAACAGATCTTTTGTCGTACGTTTATACAAATCGATCATGCCGAACAATCTGTTATCAAATACTCCGAGTTCAAATCCGAGGTTAATTTCTTCTTTTCTTTCCCATCCCAATCCTGGATTATTATTTGATGAAGGATTAATAACAGAGATCCATGATCCGTTATAAAGGATTTTACTTCCATATGAAAGCCTGCTAAGGGATTGATAAGAACTTGAAGGAACTGTCCCTGTGACTCCCAGCCCGCCTCGAACTTTCATGGCACTTATAATCGGTACATTTTCCATGAAAGATTCACGAATAATATTCCAACCGGCAGAAACTGAAGGAAATGCTCCCCATTTATTGTCTTCTCCAAACTTGGTGGAACCCTCATACCTGATACTTGCCATTAAAAGATACTTCTCAGCATAATTATAATTAGCTCTTGCGAAGTAACTGATAAGCTTTGAAGATGACTTATTTGAACTCATACCTGCAAGTCCTGATGTACGTGCTGTTCCCAGGGTCAGATTGTTGTAGGAATACAGATCGCTGGGGAAGTTGTAATTATTTGCACTAAAGCTTTCATTAGTCTCCTTGTTATATGTATATCCACCCAATAAGGTAAGGTTATGTCTGCCTAATGATCTCAAATATGTGGCTGTTAATTCAAGCAAATCTTCATTTGATTCTGAAGTGCTTTTGGCAGCATAACCTTTTCTGTTACTCAAAATACTCTGAACATTCTTGGATGTCTCGTAATAACCGCTGTTACTTCTATAAAGATTGCGTGATCCCAATGCTTTGAAGGTCAGGCCTTGTAAAGGTGTATATGTGATTGTTCCGAAAGGTCTGATATTTGTTACATGTATCTCTCCGTCAGTCTCCATAATCAAAGATACCGGATTCCTGTAATTGTTATCCAGATGTTCAGTCCAGTTCCCGGTTGCATCTTTTACAGGGTCTGTCGGGTTATATATGAGAGCATATCTGTAAACGTCAGATCTCCAGCTAGTACCGCTTGCACCTGAAAAGTATTTCTGATCATATCCCATGATATTGGCATTTATTTTTACTTTTCCGTTAAACATGCTATGATTTGCTTCAATTCGGGTATTAAATACATTATTATCTGATTTCAGCATTAATCCCTGAAGTGCTTTGTAATTTAAATTGACAATATAATTACTGTTATTGGTTCCCCCTTTTATACTAATGTTATGGGTATGAGAAACAGGAGTTCTGAATATCTCATCGAGCCAATTGGTATTTGATCCGTAATTAAATGCACCAGGTTTGCCCTGAGCTGCAAGGTTTTTAATATCTTCAGCATCCATCATTTCAAGATATTTTGTAATAACCTGAGTAGTTACATAGCTGTTCCATTCTATGGTTGAAGGTATATCAGTCCTTACTTTTTTGGTTGTTATTAAAACAACACCGTTGGTACCCCGGGTTCCGTAGATTGCAGCAGCTGAACCATCTTTGAGAATGTCTATTGACTCTATATCTTCGGGGGCTACATCTTTTAAACTTCCAGGTACTCCATCAATTACCACAAGTGGTTGAGTACCAGAGGCTAAAGTAGTAACTCCTCTTAAAAGGATTTGTGATGTTGCAGTAGGATCAGCACTTGGATTTATAATGCTCACTCCTGCAACCTTACCTTTTATTAACTGTGCAGCATCTTTAATTGATCCTTTCACAAAATCATCAGCTTTTACACTGGAAACTGCACTCGTAAGTTCAAGTTTTTTCTGGGTACCATAACCAACTACCACCACCTCTTCAAGTCCAACAGTTTCACTAACAAGAGCAACATTAACTGTAGTTCTTCCTTCCAATGGGACATCCTGACTGACATACCCTATAAAGGAAAAAACCAGTGTTATATTCCGGTTACTGACAGGTAATGTGTAATTACCGTCAATATCACTAATAGTACCTATTGATGTTCCTTTTACAACAATGTTTACACCCGGCATAGGTTGATTTGTTAAAGCGTCTATTACTTTACCTGTAACTGTTTGTTGCTGCATAGGAGCAACCGCATCTGTCTCTTTGGTCAAATAATCCGGAGCAAGAATTATCTTTCTGTCAATAATAGTATACTTCACATCAGTACCGGCAAACAAATTGTCCAGGATAACATTTATTAGCTGATCATTTGTAGTTAAATTGACCTTCCGATCGGTATCGAGAAGTTTTTCATTATATAGGAAGAAAAATTCGCTTTCCACTTCAATATTGTCAAGAACCTTTATAAGTTCTGTATCAGTGAAGTCCAGTGAAAGCCTCGTTTTCTGCGAGTAGGCGTCAACAGCGTGTGCTTGCAGGATTCCGAGAATCAGGAGAAAAATGGCAATACGCATGATTAACAAGGTTTTTTTCAGAGAACAGTAAAACAAATTCCTGAAAGGTTTGTCTTTTTTCATAAATTTGTAAGGTTTTAAGTTAAAAAATATCGTTCAGATGTTTTTTGGGAAATCGTTGACGCGATTTCCTTTTTTTTTGATTTTTTTTCAAGGGCCGTGAATGGATTTCATAGGTACAGATTTAATAGGGTTATACTTAATCAATTCCTTTTATAAATGATTGCCTCCTCTTTACTAAAAGTTCCATCCGGCATTAATTTCCTTGGGGTAACTTTGTACCGGATGGGGGAGGTCATCGATAAGAACATCAGAACTTCTTCAAGAGAATCGTCCTGAAAGGTCGCCCGGA
>DNOQ01000438.1:0-3187 GCA_003501665.1 Bacteroidales bacterium
CAGGATTGGGGGAGCTCAGGCAATAGCTGCAATGGCATACGGGACAGAGACAATACCTCAAGTCGATAAAATATTCGGCCCGGGAAACCAGTATGTAACCAGGGCCAAAGAGATTGTAAGCTCGCATGGCACAGCTATTGACATGCCTGCCGGTCCAAGCGAAGTTCTGGTAATTGCCGATGCCGGTGCTGATCCCTCTTTTGTTGCGGCAGATCTTCTTTCCCAGGCCGAACACGGAACTGACAGTCAGGTAGTATTATTAACCGATAAAAGAGAGCTTATTAAATCTGTAACCGATGAACTGAAGAGACAGCTTGAGGAACTTCCCAGAAAAGATATTGCAACGCAATCTCTCGGAAAAAGCATGATTGTCCTTCTCAGCAGCCTGGACGAGTGCATTGAATTCAGCAATAAATATGCCCCGGAACATCTGATAATCAATACCGAAAATGCAGATGTGCTGGCCGGAGAAGTTATTAATGCCGGTTCGGTGTTTACAGGAAGATACAGCTGTGAAAGCGCCGGGGATTATGCTTCGGGAACCAATCATACCCTGCCCACCAACGGATATGCAAGAAGCTACAGCGGTGTTTCGACAGACAGTTTTTTAAAGAAGATAACCTTCCAGAATATCACCCTTGAAGGAATAGAAAGACTGGGACCGGTAATTGAACTGATGGCTGAAGCGGAAAACCTAACAGGACATAAAAATGCTGTAAGCATCAGACTTAAAGAGATTATAAACACTAAAACAGATCAAACTTTATAATTTAATTCGAATCATGAATTCACCTCATACCCCCTTTCCCTTCCCGACAGGTGGGATGTTCTCCTTCACCCGTGGGGGAAGGACGGGATGGGGGTTTTTATTTACTGAAAATAAAAAATTTTATTTGCCATGTTTGATTTAGATAACCTCGTAAGACCGAATGTCAGAAGACTTACCCCCTACTCCTGTGCACGGGATGATTTTCATGGAAAAGCCGAAATATTTCTCGATGCCAATGAGAATCCTTTCGGAACCCTTAACAGGTACCCCGATCCATATCAGCGTGAACTGAAAGCTGAAATAAGCCGACTGAAGGGCGTTCCTGTGGAAAACATCTTCCTTGGTAACGGAAGCGATGAAATAATAGATCTCTGCTTCAGGATATTTTGTAACCCCGGAGCTGACAAAGCGCTTACTCTCAAGCCTTCTTACGGAATGTATGAAGTGTCAGCTTCGGTAAATGATGTTCAGATAATCAAAATACCACTCAGCGAAACATTCGGGGTTAATTTTGATGATATAAAACCCCATTTCCGTGATAAGAACCTCAAAATTATCTTACTCTGCTCGCCAAATAATCCAACCGGCAACTGTATCGACAGAACAGTTATAGAAAGTATCCTGAACGAATTCAACGGAATAGTTATGCTTGATGAAGCATATATCGATTTTTCGGATCAACCTTCGATGAAGGACGACATTGACCGGTATCCCAATCTGATAGTGATGCAGACGTTCAGCAAGGCTTTCGGACTTGCATCGGTAAGGGTCGGAATGGCATTTACAAATCCTGAAATAATACGATATCTAAATAAAATGAAACCGCCATACAATATCAGTACATTAAATCAGAAAACGGTCCTCAAAAAGCTTAAAAAACAGGGGGAATATCTGACACAGGTAATGAAAATAAAAAAGGAAAGGACGAGACTTTCAGGGGAAATTGCTAAATTGTCGTGCGTTGTGGAAGTCTTTCCTTCAGATGCAAATTTTATTCTTGTAAGGATGAAGGATGCGGATCTGATCTATGATTACCTTGTGAATAAGGGAATTATAGTAAGGAACCGGAGCAATGTGATAAATAATTGTCTGAGGATCACAGTAGGAACAAAGATTGAGAATAACAGGCTCCTGAGAGCTTTAAAAAGTATGGAAAAATGAAGAAGGTACTTTTCATCGACAGGGATGGTACAATAATAACTGAACCGGAAGATGAGATTGTTGACAGTTTGGAGAAGTTCCGTTTCAGACCGGGAGCCATCTGCTCACTTGCACGCCTTACCCGTGAAACTGATTACGAACTGGTTATGGTCACGAACCAGGATGGACTTGGTGCTCCTTCGTTTCCTGAAGAGTCTTTCTGGCCACCACATAATAAGATGCTTCAGATACTCAGTGATGAAGGGATCTGTTTTGCAGAAATATTCATTGACAGAACCTGGCCTGAGGAAAAAGCCCCTACAAGAAAACCTGGTACTGCGATGCTTGTGAAATATCTATCACAGGGTGTAGACCTCGAAAATTCTTACGTAATCGGCGACAGGCTAACAGACCTTGAACTGGCAAAGAACCTCGGATGCAATGCCATCTTTTTCGGTAATTCAACCTCTCCTGATGCGGTTTTCTCCACAATGGACTGGAATGAAATTTATAAGTACCTTAAATCAAAACCTCGTACCGCAACCGTTAAAAGAAAGACGAGGGAGACTGATATACATGTCAGTCTCAATATTGACGGATCGGGAAGGAGTGATATTAAAACCGGTATCGGATTCTTTGACCATATGCTTGATCAGATAGCCAGACACGGAGGATTTGATCTTACAATAAATGCCGCAGGAGATTTAAATGTCGATGCACACCATCTTACCGAAGATCTGGCAATTTGTCTTGGAGAAGCATTTTATAAAGCTTTGGGAAGCAAAAAGGGAATTGAACGGTACAGTTTTGTTCTGCCCATGGATGATTGCCTTGCACAGGTGGCTGCTGACCTGGGCGGCAGACCCTGGCTTGAATGGGAAGCAGAGTTCAGTAACGCGAATATTGGTGAAATGCCGGCTGAGATGTTCTTCCATTTCTTTAAATCGTTCTGCGACAATGCCAGATGTAACCTTAATATTAAAGCAGAAGGGATGAATGACCATCATAAAGCTGAATCAATATTCAAGGCATTTGCCCGGGCACTTAAAGGAGCAGTTAAAATGACGGACAACTTCGATCTGCCGTCCACCAAAGGTAAATTATGATTGCCATAATAAAATATAATGCAGGTAACATCAGGTCGGTTCAGAATGCACTCACCCGCCTCGGTTATGAAAGTATCATAACCGATAACAGGGATGAGATCCGGAATGCCTCAAAAGTGATCTTCCCGGGAGTCGGAGAGGCAGGATCGGCAATGAAATATCTGAAAGAAAA
>DNOQ01000438.1:3213-5434 GCA_003501665.1 Bacteroidales bacterium
TTCATTTCGGTATGGGGGGATATTTTCAGGTCTGTTTCGCGCAAAGATGACGTTTATTATGTTCACAGCTATTATGCAGGCATAACATCCTGTACCACAGCTATATGTGACTATATACTGCCATTCAGCGCCGCGATGAAAAAAGACAACTTTTACGCGGTACAATTTCATCCCGAAAAATCGGCCGATGTTGGTGAGATAATACTTAAGAACTTCCTTGAACTATGAGGGTGATAATTGCAATCGATATCATTGAAGGCAAATGCGTAAGGCTGACAAAGGGTGATTTCAGCACAAAGAAGATATACAACGAGGATCCTGTTGAAGTTGCCAGGGAACTGGAGGACAACGGCATAAAGTATCTTCATCTGGTGGATCTTGACGGTGCCAGGGAGAAAAGGATCATCAATTACAGGGTTCTCGAAAAGATCTCTGCCGCAACAGATCTGGTAATTGACTTCGGAGGAGGAATCAGGGCAGATGATGATGTAAAAGCAGCTTTTAACGCCGGCGCACTGCAGGTAACAGCCGGCAGTATTGCCGCCACCGACAGCGATCTGTTTCTTAAATGGCTCATGCAGTTCGGTACTGACAGGATTATCCTTGGAGCTGACTGCAGAGAGAGGAAAGTGGTTGTAAGCGGATGGACGGAATCAGTTGATGAAGACATAAAGGATTATATATCAAATTATTCTGAGAAGGGGGTAAGATATGCAATATGTACCGATATTGACAGGGACGGTATGCTGAAGGGTCCATCAACAGAATTATACAAAGAGATAGCCGGAGAAGTGAAGATCAATCTTATTGCAAGCGGAGGCATCTCATCGCTGAAAGACCTTGTTGAGATAAACGAAGCCGGCTGTGAAGGGGCCATAATAGGCAAGGCGATCTACGAAAACAGGATTAAACTAAAAGAAATCAGGGATATATGCTGAAAAAAAGGATTATACCATGTCTTGATATCCGGGATGGAAGAACCGTTAAGGGAATCCGGTTCATTAACATCAGGGATGCCGGTGATCCGGTTGAGCTTGCAAGGATTTATGCACTTCACGGTGCCGATGAACTCGTCTTCCTCGACATCACCGCTACTATTGAAAACCGAAAGACATTTGCAGAACTTGTTGAAAGAATTGCCGCGGAAATCAATATTCCTTTCACAGTGGGCGGAGGAATAAACAGCATTGAAGATGTGGCCATTCTGCTTAAAGCGGGTGCTGATAAGATCTCAATAAATTCTGCAGCGGTACGAAGGCCTCAACTGATAAAAGAACTTGCAGGTGAGTTCGGAAGTCAGTGTATTGTGGTGGCAATTGATACCAACAAAATTGATGACGACTGGATAGTATTTGTCGATGGCGGCAGGACACCCACAGAGCTTAAAACCGTACCCTGGGCCATAAAAGCCGCTGAGCTTGGCGCCGGTGAAATTTTGCTGACTTCAATGGCCAACGACGGGACAAAATCAGGTTTCTCGGTGGATATTACTGCCGATGTAAGCAGAAATATCGATATTCCCGTAATTGCTTCCGGAGGAGCAGGTAAAATGGAACACTTCAAAACCCTGTTCCTGAATACGGATTGCAGTGCGGCACTTGCTGCAAGCATATTCCATTTTGGTGAAATTAATATAAAAGAACTTAAGGAATATCTTGCTAAAGAAAATATTCCCGTACGATACTAATCTCCGTGTAATAATGAACCAGATCGATTTTAAAAAAAGTGATGGTCTTGTTCCTGCAGTCATTCAGGACAATACCACATTACAGGTGCTTATGGTCGGATTTATGAGTGAAGAAGCACTGACAAAAACCATTAAGGAGGGAAAGGTCACTTTTTTCAGTAGAAGCAAAAACCGTCTCTGGACAAAAGGTGAAACATCAAATAATTTTCTGTATGTTAAAGACATAAAATCAGATTGCGATAATGATTCACTTCTGATCAGAGTTGATCCGGCAGGACCGGTTTGCCATACCGGTAATACCTCATGCTTTAATAATGATTCCCCGAAAGGATTCCTTTACAGGCTGGAAAACATTATTAATCAAAGAATTGATGATGATGTTAAGGATTCATATACCAATAAGATATTCAGGAAAGGGATCAGCAAGGCCGCCCAGAAAGTCGGTGAAGAGGCTGTTGAACTGATAATTGAAGCCAAAGATGATAACAGAGAACTATTCGTGAACGAAGCAGCCGACCTGATCTATCATCTCAT
>DNOQ01000288.1 GCA_003501665.1 Bacteroidales bacterium
GTTATTTTTATAAATAGCAATTTGGTCTATAAAGTATAGAGCATCTGTTCTGTTTAACAGTTTATAAAAACTTTAACATAATTTTCTTTAAAGCTCTTAAATCTTATAGTATATGTGAATGAATAAAGCTGGAATGCTAATTTAGCTTGCAGAACCATTCTCTCTCTGGTGAATAATGAGGATAGGCGACAAGAGGGGTATATTCGTATAGTATATGGAATGAAGTAGTTAACAAAATCCGGCCTTTTGAAGGGGGCAACAAAATCATACCTATAGTTTATAGTATTAAGCTCCTTTTTAAAGGATTTCAATACCCTTTTCAGATCTCGTGTGCAAATGCTTGTAAAATAATAATATATACTTAACTTTAAACTTATATATGTATATAATAAATTTACTATTGATCAAATCTATAAGAATTTACTATATTTTTACATAATTACTTTATTTAAAAATTTTGTACATATTAATTTTTATAATCAAAATTAAAATTTTATAAATAATAATACATCACACAAGTAGAAATATTTTTGTTTATTATATATTTTAATTATTTATTAATTTTTATTTTTAATGTTACACATCTTCTAAGTAAGAAGTGAGGATAGATAAATAATCTCTCTAATTTATATTTTTAATAGTATGAAGTAGTTGCTGGGCTTGATTTGTCCGCGGATAAAATGATATAAAAAGGCTCGAACATTCTCCTGTTGCATCCTTGAGGTCATCGCTATTCAAGAGGCGCACTTCAGTTTTAGGATTGATTCCTTCAGCCGCAGCTCCCTGTTAGTATAACTGATTATGTGTTGTTTATATACCAACTTTCAGGGCTGCACTGCGCCTCCAAAAGCACCCTTGCAGTATGCCGATGTCATAATATGCCTATAAGATGACACATGCACACTCAGAGCTATGCACCCGAAAGATTCTCTGAGCCGGGAAGAGTGGAATACCTTGTTGAAGGCAGCACAGCCCCCCAGGAAGTCGGCACTTATTTAGCTGCTCGGACGAGCGGGACTTCTTGTATCCGAAGTTTCTGCCTTGAAATAAGAAAAATAATGTTTACAGAGAATCAAGGCCAGAGAGATGGATCGGAGCCTGCAACAGTTTATTATAATAATATAAGCAAAAATTTTTATTCTGGATTCATTGAGATCGTCCCATAATCTCTATCATCGCAACTATCTTCATCTCCATATGTTCCAGTAAGAGAATCTCCATCATAATTCAGGTTGTATCTACAATTAAGAACTGCGCCACCTTTTTTTATATAGGCAGTCTCCGTAAAAGTTATGCCGGTTGCTGTTTTGAATCCTTCTATTTGATGGATGGAATTTAAGGAGGTCCATTCAATTTGACCACTGATTGAGCCATCCGTATCTGGACCAATTAGAGTCAATTTAAACGGCCATGTCTTGCCGTTTTTAGGTTCACTTATGGCCTCACCGGAATAATTAACACCGAGACTCACTAGTGGGATATTATCATTCGTACCCATGTCCGAACCGACGGTCGCCCTTGTTTCAGGCAGATAATCCTCCCAACTTGCCTCTTCAGATTCGATATCGAATGGTTGTGGTTGGGAAAGACCATCTATCGTGGCGATCATCATCTCTCCAGTGTTTGCTAATCGTTCTTCGCCGGTGGCCATTGACCTGAAATAGGCAGAGCCCTCTAGGACCTTCAAAGTCGATGAGGTTCCTGTCTCCTCGCAGACAATTATGGTACCTTTTATCCCGGCCACAGCTTGGGACATCTGCACTTGCATTGAGCCGTCTTGAAACATTTTTTTAATGTTCACCAAGATCTTTCCATTAATGAGGCCCATTTTTGAGTCTTTTGGCGGATTATCGATACTAATTTCAGATTCGGGTTTCATCACAAAAGTACACATGTTAGGGAATGATAATATGACCGAACTGCCTTCTCCTGTTCGAATAATATCACCAACATAAATTACTGATTTTAGTCCGACGCCTCTCCATGCATCTTCGTCATTACAAGGTCTAATATCAACTTGACCAGTGACCCCGCTTACCCTAACTCCTGAATCTGCACCAAAATACTCCATCTCGCAGGATACAGGTTTAGTAGTCGGTTCAAGTGATGGTGTCTTTTCATTACCCCAACGTTGAGGTTTTTCTTCTTCGAATGAATATGGAAGAACTGCCGGAGCATTCGCCTGATAGGAGTAGATGTAGTAAACATGAGCTCTGATTGAACCAGAGACCCTGTTCCACACCGTTACCGTGAGGGTATCCCCGATCTTGCCCCATGGAGCCTCCCAGGAAACCGTTACTGTCTCTGGATCTGGCTTTGGTTCACCTGAACTGTAATAAATACAAGGATGGGGTTCAAGAGACTCCTCATTTAACTCCAAGTGGCTGCACGCACCTGGATGCCTGGCTGAACATGATTGGCTCCCACCGGCCTCTGCGGTAATAGTTGTATGCTGTTTTGCGCCTGGTTGCAGGATTCCGGGCAGTTCATCCCAGGTAATGGTACCCCACACTTCCCCTTTACAGTCTTCGGGATCGTCACCATCTTTCCAGGAGTAGCCCCCGCGGACCGTTGAACCAGAAAGCGAAACATGCTGGTTATAGTAGAGCCCACTATCCCAATCCGTTTCTGCCTCAACATCAGGCTTTTTTTCGATAAGGACCCAGACTCCTTTATCGTATCCATAAGGGGGTTCCTGATCCTGTGCCGTGCATAATCCAGATACGGTAAAAAAAAGCAAAACTATGCTGACGAAGCAAATCCTCCATCCAATCAGCCACTGTTTCAAGCCTGAATCCCTTCCTAAAACCCAATTCTTTTGTAAATATATCGTAATCATGCTAATAAAGATTTTGTATTAAGCAAGCACTAGCTCTCTTGGAGGAGATCGCCTGGAACTGATCTTTTCCTGGTGGGAAGAAAGCTGGCAGATACGGCCAGCATTGGTCCCAATATCATCCCCGATC
>DNOQ01000013.1:0-1007 GCA_003501665.1 Bacteroidales bacterium
TTTTCCGGGGTTTGGGTTGAAGTATACATTGGGTGGCAAGAACCATTTCAACCTCGCTTGTCCCGATCCCGAATGCCACGGCACCGAATGCCCCGTGTGTTGAAGTATGGCTGTCGCCGCATACAATTGTCATTCCCGGAAGGGTATAACCCAGTTCAGTTCCGATAACATGAACGATCCCGTTCTGCGGATGGTTAAGGCCAAAATACTTTATCCCGAATTCATTGCAGTTCGATTCCAGAGTTTCAACCTGATTTCGCGATAAATCATCCCTTATCGGAAGGTTCTGATCCTGTGTTGGGATATTATGATCGGCTGTTGCCAGTGTCATCGACGGCCGGAATACAGAAATACCTCTGGCCCTGAGTCCGTCAAAAGCCTGGGGACTTGTCACTTCATGAATAAAATGCTGATCAATATAAAGTACATCCGGTCCGCCTTCAATCGACTTTACCACATGACTATCCCAAATCTTGTCGAAAAGTGTTTCTGGATTCATATTTAGTAGACTGCTTGTTAAATCTCCGATATTTTGTTTTGATCTGATTTTTTTGTTCCTGCATATGTGGGACTTTTTGATTTATTTAGTGATGCATTCTGGTTATAGTTTATTTTTTTTACCGCAAAGGTCACAAAGTTTTCGCAAAGGTCGCAAAGGCTTTAATAAAGGTTAACAAAGTGTTTTTTCAACCACTCCGGTTTTATTATTTAATTTTTGCTATTGCATCTATAAAAGCTTCCACCGAGGCTGTAACAATGTCTGTACTGGTACCGAAACCATAGTAGATTTTGCTTTCGTGTTCGAGCTGAACATGTACTTTTCCCATGTCGTCGCTTCCCCTTGTAATTGCCTGTATCAGGAACTCTTCAAGATGGACGGTTTTGCTTATAAGTTGTTTGACGGCGGAGAATGCAGCGTCGACAGGACCGTTGCCTGTCGAGGTAGCTGTGTGAACCTCTCCGTTAATATTGAGGCCGATTGTAGCAACAGGAATAGCTGATTTGCC
>DNOQ01000013.1:1111-3009 GCA_003501665.1 Bacteroidales bacterium
CGGGCCGTAAGGATGATGGATGATTCCCTTACTCCGACAGAGACGGGATCGATGATCTCGTAGTTCTCACGTTTCTTAAGTACCCCGTCCTGGTGGATACCGGATGAATGTGCAAATGCATTTCTTCCTACAATTGCCTTGTTTGCCTGAACAGGCATACTCATCAGGTTTGAGACAAGGCGGCTGGTGGAGAATATGAGTGTGGAATTAATATTGGTCGTCAGATTCAGATCGTGATGGCTCTTGATGATCATTGCCACCTCCTCGAGTGAGGTGTTGCCCGCTCTTTCTCCGATACCATTAATTGTCACCTCTACCTGTCTTGCACCGTTCATAACACCCATAATGGTATTGGCAGTAGCCATACCCAGATCATTATGGCAATGTGTGGAAATTATTACCCTGTCAATATTTCTGACGTTTTCTTTGAGGTATCGTATTTTAGTCCCGTATTCAGTTGGCAGACAATAACCGGTGGTATCAGGTATATTTACCACGGTAGCTCCTGCTTCAATTACAGCTTCTATCACCTTTGCCAGGTATTCATTTTCGCTCCGGCCTGCATCTTCAGCATAGAATTCAACATCCTCCACAAATTTCTTTGCATATCTTACTGCATCAGCAGCCCTTCTGAGAATCTCCTCGGGAGTTGTTCTTATTTTATACTGGATATGATAGTTGGAAACGCCGATACCGGTATGTATCCTTTTCTTTTTTGCAAACTGAAGGGCTTCGGCTGCCACTTCAATATCCTTTTTGACTGCCCTTGTAAGAGCGCAGATAACCGGATTGGAAATGGCCTTTGATATTTCGACCACCGAGTTGAAATCTCCGGGGCTGGAGATGGGGAAACCGGCCTCAATCACATCAACACCAAGTTCTTCAAGGGCTTTTGCAACCTGGATCTTTTCAATGGTATTCAGCTGGCATCCGGGTACCTGTTCCCCATCTCTGAGGGTGGTATCGAAAATTATTACTTTCTCGCTCATATTTCAAGTTATTAAAAGTGATTATTTCCTGCCTGGCCTGAGCTTCCTTACAGCAGCTCCCGTTCTCCATAATTCAGAGTTGCCGAGCTCTCTGAGTTCAGCATCAAGAACTTCCTTATAATCAGGTGCACCGGTTGATTTCAGCACTCTTGCGCACTCTTCCCCCGACTTTACTTTTTGATATAGTTCCGTAAAAACCGGAAGGACTGCGTCTTTGAATTTCGGCCGCCAGTCAAGTGCTCCTCTCTGGGCTGTTGCACTGCAATTTGAATACATCCAGTCCATGCCGTTCTCATCAACAAGACGGATCAAACTCTGGGTAAGCTCCTCAACAGTCTCGTTGAAAGCTTCGGAAGGAGTGTGTCCGTTTTCCCGGAGAACCTGGTACTGGGCGTCCATTATTCCGGCAAGCGCTCCCATAAGTACACCACGTTCACCTGTAAGATCGCTGAATACCTCTTTTTCGAACGTTGTCGGGAAAAGATAACCGGATCCGATTGCAATACCCAGCGCAATGGTTCTCTCCTCTGCTTTTCCGGTAAAATCCTGGAAAACAGAAAAACTCGAATTGATACCCGTACCTGCAAGGAAATTCCTGCGGACACTGGTCCCTGATCCTTTCGGAGCAACCAATATCACATCAATATCCGGCGGCGGGATCACTCCTGTCTGCTCCTTGTATGTAATTGAAAATCCGTGTGAGAAATAGAGAGCATCTCCCTTGCTGAGACATGGTTTGATCTTTGGCCATAAGATACGCTGGGCGGCATCCGACACCAGGTACTGAATGATCGTACCTTTAGTGGCGGCCTCTTCAACAGGAAAAAGGGTTTCTCCCGGAACAAATCCGTCCCTGACGGCTTTATCCCAGTCGGCTTTAAATTCAGGCGCCTGGCCGATGATAACATT
>DNOQ01000375.1 GCA_003501665.1 Bacteroidales bacterium
CATTTCCTCGAAATGATATGCTGTCAGCTTGGGGATTTCGACGATGCGATAATATATCTCAAGAAAGAAATCGGGCTCAAACCATCAAATGCGGATGCATACCATAAGCTCGGGACTGTTCTTCTGGCAAAGGGTTTATTTTCCGAGTCAATTAAGTATTTCAGAAAGGCTGTAACTTTAAAACCGGTTTTCCCGGATGCATATTATAATCTCGGCGTTGCCTTACAGAATACCGGTCAGCCTGATGGGGCTATCCTGAATTATCAAAAAGCCGTTCAGATTGGCCCCGGACAGGTAGAGGCATACAACAATCTTGGAATTCTGCTGACTGCCAAAGGCCATCCTGAAGAGGCCATAACATATTTCCAAAAAGCCATACGAATCAATCCAAATTATGCAGATATCTATAATAACCTTGGCCTTGCCCTGAAGGACAAAGGCGATATTGATGAGGCGATAATAAACTACAAAAAAGCAATCAATTTAAATCCCGCCTTTGCCGATGCGTACTATAATCTCGGATTTGCTCTCCATGGTAAAAAGCAGCTTGATGAAGCAATTAACCTTTATAAAAAAGCATTGCAGATTAATCCTGACCTCGCTGAAGTACAAAATAATCTCGGTAATATCCTTGCTGAAAAAGGACAGCTCGATGAGGCTATAACATATTTCCAAAAAGCTATAGCACTTAATCCGAATTTTGCTGATGCATATTATAATCTTGGATTCTCCCTTCATATTAACAAGTGCTTTGACGATGCCATAAAATGTTATCAGAAAGCCATAGAGCTTAATCCCGCCCATATTGATGCATACAATAATTTAGGAGCTATACTAAAAGATAAAGGCCAATTAAATGATGCTATAACCTGCTATGACAAAGCATTAAAAATTGACCCATGTCACGCGGGGGTACATTTTAACCTGGGGCTCGTATATCTATTGTCTGGTAATTTCAAAGAAGGCTGGAAGGAATATGAGTGGCGGTGGAGAACAACAGACTTTATATCATACCAAAGAAACTTTTCCAAGCCTTTGTGGGATAATTCTGACATTTCAGAAAAGACCATACTAATTTATACTGAACAGGGATTAGGGGATGCTATCCATTTCATCCGTTATGCTCCATTAGTTGTTAAACAAGGAGCAAGAGTAATCATAGAATGTCAGCGGCAATTAGTATCATTATTTGAGAATATTGAAGGTATACATCAGATGGTAGTCCGTGATGAGCAATTGCCTGAATTCGATGTTCATTGCCCTCTTCTAAGTTTGCCTTCAGTGTTCGGGACAACCATTGATACTATTCCTGCTGAAATACCTTATATTATGATGGATTCTCTTTTAGTACAGAAATGGAAAGACAGGGTCAAAGATGATAATTCAAAATTCAGAGCAGGTCTGGCATGGGCAGGCAATCCGTTAAAGAAAGGAGACAGTAACCGCTCCTTCCCGCTCGAAACGTTTGCACCGCTTGCAGAATCAGATGGGGTTATCTTTTACAGTCTCCAGAAAGGAAATTGGTCAGAACAGGCCCAGAATCCCCCGGAAGGGATGACGCTTGTAGATTATACGGATGAGATTAATGATTTTTCTGATACTGCTGCATTGATTGAGAATCTTGATTTAGTTATTTCCGTAGATACAGCTGTGGCCCATTTGGCAGGGGCACTTGCTAAACCTGTGTGGACATTATTGCCCTTTGCACCTGACTGGCGGTGGATGCTGAACCGTGAAGACAGCCCCTGGTATCCGACTATGAGGCTTTTCCGTCAGCCTTCTCCAGGAGATTGGGAATCGGTGATGGAGAAGTTGAAGGAAGAACTTATAACGTCAGTTATGAGTAAAATTAATAAACCCTTTCATTCCACTTAATTTAAGAGGAAAAGAGGGGGCTACAAGATTCCCGATGCGTCTTAGGCGAGATGCTTTGTCATCTATTCCCGGGCATCACTTCAGTTTTAAAGAAAAAAAGAACCTTTTTGAAAGACATTAAAACTTTTATCTCGCTAAAAACTTTACTAAATTTACTAAATAGTATAAAATTTTAGTAGCAGTTTAAGGCAGCTATTAAACACGTTGTATGAACAAAAGAATGGAGGATAAATTTCAAATTAAAAGCCATTTTCCAGCCAACAGAAAAAAAATAATATTGAAAAGGAAAAAAACCTAATGAAAAGGAAAAGATCTGAAGGATTAAACAGGATAATCAGGAGGATAAATACCATCGAGAAAAACAGGCCCGTTCATAAGGAGGTACTCGATTTTTACAAATACATAATCAGGGAACAGCACAAGATAAAGCCATTGATAAAAGTGAAACGAATTGACATGAATGAGGAAATCGCAAAAGCCCATATAATAGAAGGGTTTTCATTGATAGATAAAAAAGAGATAAAGCCTGATATTGATTCAGCCACGACACTTTTTAAGAATATCTGCAGGTCTCTACAGAGGAATAATAAAAAGGCAGCCCCTGAAATAAAAAAGATAAATCAGGCCATACGCAAAGGCGAAATAGATCTTAAGGAACTGTTCGGAAAGCTGATTGCAGGGGACAAGGAATACATCGATTCAGTGGGTGAGGAGACGGAATTTAACAAATGGCTGTTACTTTTTCTGGCGGAAAGCAGCGTCAATCCTTTACTTGAGGCGTATGCAGAGAAACTGAAAGGTTATGCGGACCAGAAATCCTGGTTCAGGAGCTATTGCCCTGTCTGTGGTTCCGAGCCTGTAATGGGAGAGCTGAGAAATGTGGAAGGAGTTGAAGGAGCAAAGTTTCTCGTATGCTCATCATGCGGTTTCCAGTGGCGGTATAAGAGACTGGGTTGTCC
>DNOQ01000460.1:0-1369 GCA_003501665.1 Bacteroidales bacterium
CCCGGGAATGCTGTCCACAGGTTGAAATAACTGTGAAGTGCTGTTCCTCCTTCCACAACGGTACCTCCCAGGTAACCTTTGGATTCAATTAAAGCAGTTTTCGCCCCGTTTCTCGCTGCTGCAACTGCTGCAACGGTACCTGCAGTACCTCCGCCTGCAACAATAACATCAAATTCCCTGGAAGGAAGCTTACGGGTGTCTTCATTAAATGTCTCCTCTTTGTTACTGAATAATAATGAATTGCTGTTCATTCCGGCGACCGTGCCGGCAATGATCATTTTCTTCGAGAAATTCCTGCGGTTCATTTATGTCAAAATTTTATAGGGTTTAATAGGAGCAATTGCTATTTTCGTAAAATCTATTCTGATATAATAATGATCAAAAACAAATTTATGATAAAGACTGAATTTGATAATAAGAATAAAGGATATTATTTCTTCAGGTATCTGTTGGCGATACTGATCTTTTTTTCCCCCGGCATGATATTTTCCCAGGAAACGATAACCGGATTATTTTATTCCGATAATAAGCCTGTTTCAGTTACCATGAAGGATGGAATTATTACAGGAATCAAGCGGATAAAAAGATTACCATCCGGGAGTGAAGGTTATATTATTGCTCCCGGACTGATAGATAACCAGGTTAATGGTTTCGCAGGTGTGTCATTTACCTTTGGCGGCGGAGAATTAACTGCCGATGGTGTAAAAAAGGCGACTGAGGAAATATGGAAAACCGGAGTAACGACTTATCTGCCAACCCTGACAACAAACAGTCATGAACTCCTTATTAAAAATTTTACAGTTCTTGGAAAGGTGAAAGATGATCCGTTTTTGCACGGATCCATTCCCGGATTTCATCTTGAAGGACCTTATATTTCACCGGTCGACGGATACAGGGGAGCCCATCCTGCAAGTCATGTACGCAAACCCGACTGGAATGAATTCCTTATGTTCAATAAAGCTGCCGGAAATGCGATCATTCAGGTCACACTTGCCCCGGAAGTTGAAGGGGCAATGGATTTCATTGATAAATGCAGGGCTGACGGGATAGTAGTGGCGCTGGGTCATCATAACGCATCAACGGAACAGATTACCGAAGCAATTGACCGTGGTGCCCGGATAGCAACTCATCTGGGTAACGGTATTGCCAATATGTTAAATCGTCATATCAATCCTCTGTGGCCTCAGCTCGCGGATGACCGGCTTATGATAAGTATAATCGGCGACGGATTTCATCTGAATCCTGAAGAGATACGGGTTTTTTACAAGGTAAAGGGTCCGGAAAATACAATTATAACATCGGATGTTACCCATTATGCTTCGCTTAAGCCCGGTACATTTTTAACAAGTGAAGGCGAAACCATCGAACT
>DNOQ01000460.1:1389-7344 GCA_003501665.1 Bacteroidales bacterium
AACGGAGTTGCAAATGTGATGAAAGTCACTGGCTGTTCTCTTGAAGAAGTGATCCGGATGGCCAGCCTTAATCCGGCAAAACTCTATGGACTAAGCGATCGCGGGGAAATAAGTGTTGGTAAAAGAGCCGATATTATCCTTTTCAGGATGGAAAATGATGAAATGGTAATAAAGAAAACCTACGTAAAAGGGAATCTCGTCTATCAGGAATAAAATTACCATTGTAACTACCCCGTTACCGTCATCCCGGGCGCAGCGAGGGACCCGGTCCGGTTAGCAGCATGTAGTATCCGTGTTACCGTCATTCCGGGCGCAGCGAGGAATCCGGTCCGATTAGCACTATCTGTATCTATCTGAATTTTCCGTAATTAATTTGTTTTAAAGAAATTTTAACTATATTTAACACTCTAACCTAAACTCAACTGCCTATGAGAATAAATTAACTTTTATTACCTGAGGGAGATAGCTATCTATCTCCTGGTTTCTTTATAATCTGAACCTATAAACAAATTTTATGAAACCCACATGGTTTAAAAAACACTAACATGAAATATATTTTAAATTCAGGTGGCTTCCATACAACCTTTAAAAATTAAATTATAAACGTATGAACCTAACCTTTTATCAGAAGGTACATTCATTGTACCTTAAAAAAGTATTTATGAAGCTCAGGGTCACACTTCTTATCTTTGTGTTCGGGGCTTCATGCATCTTTGCCACACCCGGAGCTGATCCTGCAGTTGAAATGCAGCAGTTTACAGTTACCGGAACGGTTACCGATGCTTCGACAGGTGATCTTATGCCGGGGGTAAACGTTCTTATCAAAGGGACAACCCTTGGATCACTTACCGATCTGGGCGGAAGATATAGTCTGACAGTGCCTGATCAGAATGCCGTTCTGCTTTTCTCATTTATCGGTTATGACACTCAGGAACAAACTGTTTCAGGCAGATCAATGGTCAATGTTGCACTTGTACCTGTTACCAAAGCTCTTGATGAGGTCATTGTGACCGGGTATGGTACCCAGAAAAAGAGTGATCTGACAGGTTCTGTGGTACGTGTATCAATGGAAGACAAAGCAACATTGGCGAACCTGAATCTTTCCCAGGCCATGTCGGGAACGACTGCAGGGGTAAATGTCAGTGCAGCGGGTCTTGCTGGAAGTGATCCAAGCCTCTCTATCAGAGGCCGGACTTCCCTGTCTGCAAGCGATGCCCCTTTGATCGTTCTTGATGGTATTATCTATAACGGATCAATAACCAATATCAATATCAGTGATATTGAGTCAGTGGATATTCTTAAGGATGCCAGTGCAGCTGCAGTTTACGGATCAAGATCCGCAAACGGGGTAATGCTTATTACCACTAAAAAAGGGAGATCTGAAAAGCCCCAGATTTCATTTAATATGTATTATGGTTACCAGGACATGACAAATAATCCAATGAGAGTCATGAATGCAGAAAAATATGCTATAAGACTTACAGACTATTATTATCAGCAGGATCTATATGCCTGGTACAAGACCAAACCAACAAGTGCTACAGGAAAACCTGTAAGACCTGATGTCACTAACCGGGAACTTGTAGCCTCAAGGCTCAGGACACAGGAAGAGCGGGATAACTATCTTGCGGGAAAAGAAATAGACTGGGTCGATGAAGTTCTTCAAATTTCCCCTATACAGAATTATAACCTCAGCATGTCAGGTAAAAGCGACAAATCAAATTATTATGTTTCAGCATCATATACAAATGAGGAGGGCATTCAACTAAATGATGAATTCAGCAGGATTACTCTATACTCAAATGTTGAGAGCAAAATTACAGGCTGGCTTACTGTCGGATTGAATTCTTCATATTCTTTCCGGGATTATTCGGGTCTGGAAGCTAATCTTGGCAATGCAAGAGCCTGCAGTCCTCTGGCAAACAATAAGATTGGCTTACCTAATTATGACATGTATCTCACCGGGGAAGCTTATATGCCTTATCCTCTTAATAATCTGTATGTTGATCATGCTGATACAAGAAATGACCTTTTACTTGTTGGAAATGCGAGGATTACAGTACCATGGGTAAAAGGATTGACCTATGAATTTAATTATTCAAATAATTATTACACCAGGAAATATAACAGGTTTTATCCAAACACAGTCCCTGAGGGTTCCGGGAACAAAGGTCAGGCTATTAAGAATCCTTCAGAAGAAAGAAACTGGATCTATAACAATATTATTACCTACCTGAGGACATTCGGGAACCACCAGGTGAATGCCACTTTACTTTACAGCCAGGAGGGCCGCAATGCAGAAAGCTCGACTATCACTGCATCGGGATTTGACAATCCTGTTCTACGATATAATAATGTAAGTCTGGGTACTACTGTCACGGTCGGATCAACGGCATGGAAGGAAAACAGCATTTCATACATGGCACGTATTAACTATTCATTAATGAACCGGTATCTGTTAACTGCCACAATACGCAGAGACGGCTTTTCGGGATTCGGCGCAAACAAGAAGTTTGCCAATTTCCCCTCTGTTTCTCTGGGATGGGTAGTTTCAGATGAATCCTTCATGAGCGGTGCTGATTGGCTTTATTTAAAGCTCAGGACTTCGTACGGTTTGAACGGGAACCAGGGTATAGGACGCTATTCAAGCTTCTCCAGGATGACAGCTGACTTCTATGTATATGGTCCAACAACGGCGATAGCAGTTTACCCGAGCAGTCTTGGCAATGCGGATCTGGGATGGGAAACAACAGCTTCATTCAATGTGGGGTTCGACTTCGGATTCCTTAACAGGAGAATTAATGGATC
The DNA here is from genome assembly GCA_003501665.1 of Bacteroidales bacterium. Taxonomy (GTDB): domain Bacteria; phylum Bacteroidota; class Bacteroidia; order Bacteroidales; family VadinHA17; genus LD21. The sequence continues at coordinate 4,198 of DNOQ01000460.1, forward strand.
ACTGGATCTGTATAAGGCTCAAACAACCGATGTGCTTGTAAACCGTGCCCTGCCTCCAACAACAGGATACCCCAGTGTCTGGACCAATATTGGGGCCATTGATAACAAGGGAATTGAGCTTGAATTAAACTCAAAAAACCTTACCGGCAAACTTGGATGGGAAACCAATTTTGTATTCTCGCTCAACAGGGATAAGATTTCAAAACTCTATGGTGACGAAAATGATAAGGATGTCGGTAATTCATGGTTTGTCGGAGAACCGATCAGTGCCATATATGATTTTGAAATGATGGGAGGTGTCTGGACAGAAGCAGAGCTCTATGCAGGTCAGATATATAACAACTGGTATCCCGGTCAATATAAATATGTAGATCAGAACAATGATGGTGTAATTGAACCGAACCTTGACAGAAAAGTTATTGGATATCGTACACCGTCTTACCGGTGGAGCATTAATAATATATTTTCATATAAGAACTTCACTTTCTCTTTCTTTGTTAATTCAGTACAGGGAGGGAAAAAGTATTTTCTGGAGAACAATGCATCAGTTGTTAACGTGGATTTCCGCTCCGACAATGTCCTCAGGATAAATGCGTCAGCAGTTCGTCCTTACTGGACACCCGACAATGGTGTAAATAATGCAACCGGTGTATACAATACACCAGCCCAGGCGAGCGGGATATATGAAAGCAGGAGCTTTGTTAGACTGCAGGATGTTTCTCTTGCATACAGATTTAGTTCTCAATTATTGAATAAATTGAAGCTGAATTCATGTCAGGTCTTTATTTCAAGTAAGAATCCATATACCTGGACAAAATGGTCAGGCTGGGATCCGGAATCCTGGAGAAGTAATGCACAAAATTCGCCTCTGATGAGAAATATAACAGCAGGTTTCAGAGTTACATTCTAATTGGATCAGTATGAAAAGAAATAAAATTATGAAACCTATAAACTATACTACAATGAAAGAATATATATATCGGTTTAGCAAAAGATTCTTATTGTTTGCAGGAATTTTGCTGTTATTCTTCCCATCATGCAGTGAGGATGTCCTTGAAGAAAAACCTCTTGATTTTCTTGCTCCGGAGAATGCCTATAACACCCTCCCCGGGATAAAACAGGGGATAACCGGATTACATTTTTCGACACGCCAGAGGTGGTTTTACGGAACCAATCAGCCCGTAATCACTGTAATGAGAGGCCTTGGTACTGACATAGCTTTTCATGGAGAAGATCCGAATAGTAATATGTTTTTATGTAACTATGTAACTAATATTACTTCATCAAATACCGATTACAGGAATATCTGGATATGGAATTACGAACTTATTCAAAGGGCGAATGTTCTGATTGAGGGTATTGAAAATGCTGATCCGGCAATATGGACAAGCGAAGCCCAGAAGAACGCCTATAAGGCTGAAGCGATGTTCTTCAGAGCTTTTGCATACCGGTTTCTGGTATCGTTCTATGGAGATGTTCCTCTGGTAACTGAAGTAATAAGGTCCGCCAAAACTGATTTTGTACGGACACCAAAAGCTCAGGTCTATGCTCTGATGGAAGAGGATCTGCTCTTTGGAACAACCAACCTTCCTGTTCCGGGTTCGGAGGAGGCTCCCGGAAGAATAACCCAGGGGGCAGCCTGGCATATGCTTAGTGAGTGTTACCTTAACCAGGGCAAATTCCAGTTAGCCGCCAGTGCAGCAACTAAAGTTATAAGTGGTTATAAATTTGCACTTATGAAAGAACGTTTTGGCGACAGACAGAATGTGGTTTTCGGAACAGGGGATGTTTATTATGATCTTTTTGCATACGGAAATCAAAACCTGGGGATAAATACTGAATCCATCTGGGTGATTCAGATAGAACCCCCGCCAACAACCGGAGGAGCCTCTGTAGAAGGTAACAGGGCATTCGGACCTGCCTATTTCAGACTGGGAAATACACCGGATGGCAAGAAAGCTTTCAGGGGTGAATTCGTTAATGGAGCTTATACAGGATATTCCGACACCCTCGGACGTCCTGTAGCATGGATACATCCTACAAATTATGTTGCGTATGATATATGGCGCAGCGACTGGAATAATGATATCCGTAATGCAAAGCATAATATCAAGAGAGATTTTTATTACGACTCTCCCGGATCAGCCTATCATAAGAAAAGAATTAATCTTCTTGTTGATTATGCAGCCCAGTATGCTGCCGGAACACGTGATGCCATGAGAGATTCCTGCCAGTATATTTATCCATATTGGATGAAATTTGCAGATCCATGCCATTATTTTACTGATCCGGCAAGATCGGGAGGGGGTAATCATCACAAAGATCTTTATGCTATACGTCTTGCAGAAACTTTACTGCTCCGTGCTGAGGCTTATGTAGGATTAGGACAACCTGATCTTGCCGCAGCTGATATAAACCTGATAAGGAGCAGATCAAATGCAACACCAGTGAACCCTGCCAATGTTAATCTGAATTATATCCTTGATGAAAGGGCAAGAGAACTCTATGGGGAAGAGAACAGATTTATTACATTACGCCGGATGGGAAAACTTTTCGAAAGAGTACGGGCATTAAACAATAATCCTAAAAACCCGGGCTTAAATATCCAGAATTATCATGTATTATTTCCAATTCCTCAATCTCAGATAGATTTGAATATTGGCGCCGATTTCCCTCAAAACGCGGGATATCCGTCACTCTGATGATCAACTGAATGGGTTGTCGCTGATTATTGCTGATGCAATATTTGAACCGGAGCTGTTTCAGAAGCATTTATCTTCTGAAACAGCTTCTTCTTTCAGTTAAAGGTAATCGTGATACCTGACAATCCATCTTAAATTTTGGTTTTAAGCATCTTATTAATTAATTTTATAGCATTTTAAAGTATAACTAAATCCCATAAATTATTTTCTTATGAAAAATAAACCAATCTCGAGACGTAAATTCATAGGTACGGCTGCAGCCGCTACGGCATTTGTTGCGGTACCTTTTGTTTCTTCCTGTTCGGGAGGTACAAAAACCAAAAAGCCAAATTCAAAAGTTGCAGGAGTTCAGCTTGGGTGCACAACTTACAGCTACCGGGGCATGCCCCATAAGGTAGATGATGTTATAGGATATCTCCTTCTTGCAGGCATCAATTCAATTGAA
>DNOQ01000460.1:7386-12607 GCA_003501665.1 Bacteroidales bacterium
CCCAGCGTCAGTGGCGCCTCTCTCTCCCGATGTCAAGATATGAAGAGATGCGTAAGAAATTCAATAATGCAGGCATAGATGTCTTTATATCGAAATTTGCACCTACATCATGGTCAGATGAAGAGATCGATTACGCTTATACGTCAGCTAAAACTCTTGGTTCAATAGGTATTACCGATGAGTTCAGCGACACGGCAATTCACCGTCTGGGAAAATTCGCCGAGAAGCATAAGAGCCTTGCAATGTACCATACCCATGGTCAGCCTGCAGAGCCCGGTTTTTCGTTTGATCCGATATTTGCGGCATCACCGGCCAATTACCTTAACCTTGATACCGGGCACTATTATGGTGCAACCGGATTACATCCGAATGATGTGATCATAAAATATCACGACCGGATACGCAGTATACATATCAAGGATAAGACAGGACCGAACAGTGATCCTCCGGGAGCTAACAGACCTTTCGGACAGGGCGAAACACCGATAGCTGATATTCTATTATTATTAAAGAAGGAAAAATGGCCCATTCAGGTAGATATTGAACTCGAATACCAGATACCGGAAGGTTCAGATGCAGCGAGGGAGGTTGCAGCCTGTATTGAATATATGAGGAATATTCTTGAATAAGGTATAAAGAACCCCGATGAAACGCAGACAATTTGTTAATAAATCAGCCACAGCTGCCGGTGTAGTGATAACAGCGCCTGCATTTGTAAATAATATGATAACAAGAAGCCCTAACGAGAGAATCAATATCGCTCTCGCCGGTATCAGCGGCGACCGTGTTAAAGTCAGAGGTATGATAAACGGCAGGGGAATTGTCCATATTAATAATTATTCAAAAATCCCAAATGTCACAATTACAACTATCTGCGACGTGGACGAAAGACTATTCCCGGGTGTCGTTTCCACAGTTGAAAAACTGTTCGGGACTAAACCAAAAACAGAAATTGACTTCCGTAATATATTGGATGATAAAGATATAGATGTTGTGTCAGTAGCTACACCCGACCACTGGCACGCTCTTATGACTGTATGGGCATGCCAGGCCGGTAAAGATGTTTATGTTGAAAAACCTGTCAGCCATAACGTTTCCGAGGGCCGTAAAATGGTCCAGGCAGCAAGAAAATATAACCGTATTGTCCAATCCGGAATATGCTACAGAAGCAGTAAAGCAGTCAAAGAGGGAATAAAATTCGTTCACGACGGGAATCTGGGTAAGATCTATATGGCCAAGGGTATAACCTACAGATACCGTGTTCCCATTGAACATGTTCCCGACAGCCCCGTACCTCAGGGAGTACACTGGGATCTGTTCCTCGGTCCGGCACCCTGGCGTCCGTTCAATGAAAACAGATATATCTACCAGTGGCACTGGTACTGGGATACCGGAACAACTGAATTCGGGAATAACGGTATATACAGGATGGATACAGTCCGCTGGGCATTGAACAAAAACACCCATCCTGTTAAAATACACTGCCTGGGTGGTAAATACGGCCGCGATGATGATCAGGAAGTACCGAATATCCTTGTTGCAGGATATGAATATGACGATGGTACCATTATCCAGAATGAGGTCAGAAGCCTGCCTACCAATCCTGAAGGTCTTTCAGATTCGGGTGATTGCTTCCTTTACAGCGACCAGGGCTGGATTACTTTCAGCGGGAACGGATACAAAACTTATTTTGGTCAGAAAAATGAACCGGGTCCGGCTAAATCCGAGAATGACTTCCCTCCCGAAGAGAGAAGCAACGGCTGGGATAATTTCATTGCATGCGTAAGAAGCAGGAAACGAGAAGATCTCGATAATGAAATTATTGAAGGCCATCTTTCAGCATCTCTCGGACACCTCGGAGTGATATCCTGCAGGACTGGAAGGAAATTGATCTTCAACCCTGAAACCGAAAAATTTGTGGGAGATAAAGAGGCAGACAAACTTCTGACACGGGTATATAGAAAACCCTACGTTATGCCTGATAATGTTTAGAATCAGGGATAGTGATATATTTAGTTAGAAATGAGAATTAAGGCAATAATTTTTCTGATAATACTTGTTGCACTCCCGGATATTTCACACGGACAGCGGGCCGGTAAAAGAATTACCATTACCGGCAGAGTGACTGACGCAAACATGAAACCCGTTCCTGGTGCCGTAATCTTTATCGATAAGGTCAAAACCGATGTCATGACAAATGATCAGGGTATTTACAGGATCAGAGTCCGTCCTGATGCAAAAGAAATTCTTGTCTTTACATTGTTTTACGGAGCAGATGAAGAACTGATAAACGGAAGGACAACTATTGATTTTGTATTGACAGGTGATACGCCGGCAGAAAAATCAAACCTTTCTGACAAAGCTTCTGTTAAGACCGAAGGGGGAGTTCCCCGACAGGGAGAAGGTGTTTCGGGAGTTATGGTATTGGATCAGCAGGATGCAAGATATTCAACATATCAGAATATTTATGATATGATCCGCGGAAGATTTGCCGGAGTTGAGGTAACTGGTAAAAGTATCAGAGTAATGGGTTCTTCATCACTGAATGTAAGTACTGAACCTCTTTTTGTAGTCGACGGTGTGATTGTCAATTCTATCGAGGATATATCGCCTCAGACCGTAAAATCGATTGAAGTGCTCAAGGGTCCCGATGCTACAGTATATGGTACCAGAGGATCAAACGGTGTAATTGTTATAACCCGTATCACAGGGAAAGATAAATAGTAATTATACATTTTTTAACACGGAGTTACACAGAGGATTGCACGGAGTTACACAGAGAAAAGCAGTATACTCCGTGTGAACTCTATGAACCTCCATGGTTTAATGCTTTTTATCCAAAAAAAGCTGTAAATACGGATTTTTACTCCACGTAATGATAATAATACCAGTAAGTTCCGGAATACTTCGGACTTAACAGTTCTCTTGCATCCGAAGTTGCCAGATAGATCTTTGCATAGGCATTCATATCCGAAATTACATCCGTACTTATTCTGTAACGGCTTCCTGAAAGGGGATTCTGGTTGGTGAGACTCATATAGAAGAAAACAGCTTCCTGGTATCCACGCGGCATTTCCCGGTAATTCATTCTCTCCATCATCGGAAGGATGTTGATGAGTTTATCAAGTTCCCTGTTGACAAGGTAGATCCCTGCCAGGTATTCAAACGCAATCCGGTTTTCAGGATTATTTCTTAAAAGCCGGTGAAGGATGATCTCAATATCTTCAACATGGAAAAAGAAATCCTCCTTTACCATCAGTTTCCTCTTTTCACCATAATCGGGATGTCTGTTGATCAGATCCTCACTGAACAGGATTTTTCTGGTTTTAAGTGCCCATTTCCTGTAGAAAAGCGTCTTTTCAAGGAGTTTGATATATTTCTCAGATACTTTGTAATTTCCGTTTATTAAATTGGTCTCGGCAAGCCGCTTTATTGCACGGACCGGTTTTTCCATATTTGGCATCACCTCCATACTTTCAAAGACATACTCCTGTGAGGCATTTATCAGCCCGAGATGATAAAATATCTCGTTACCCATCATAGGGCTTATGAATTCTTTGTCAAAACGGAGGAACAGACCATCAATGCCATGCTGCCCGTAATTGAACATTTTTTCACCAAACAGACCTTTTTTAGCCAGCGACAGGTTGAGCATTGCAAGGGAAAGATAATTCCGGGGCGGCTTTCTTTCTGCAAATGAAATCACCTTATCCCACTTCTGATTTTTTACCAGATAATCACAGGTCATTATTTCTTCCGCATCAAAATTCACCCATTTTGTGGATCCGTAAAAGCCGGCGGCCAGAATTATTATGACCTGAGCAATGATTGAATAATTGTTTTTAAAATACTTCGGAGGGATCAGGGAGCAAATGAATATTAAAAGAAATGGCAGTACAAACAGGATAATAATAACAGATGGTACCTTATCAGGAATATTATGATAGAATTCACTCAGGAATGTCTGTTTAACCGGCTGGAATATAATAAACTGCCTTACAAGTAGCGGGATGCATACAGCTAAAAGGATATAAAAAACAGTTTGCCATGGATTCAGTCTTTTCCGGGGATCAGTTCCTGAGATTTTGGTTTTATTATGATCTTTTCCTGGTTGTACGGGATGTTGTGAACGAATTAATTCAAAAGCAATCATTATCAGCACCATCGAAATGAATGCCCCGCCCATAAGATAATATATTACCGGAATCAGGATAATTCCGGTAATGAACCGGTAATTCACATTTCTGATCCTCATATATATATAAGCGGCTGCAAGTGATCCGGTAAAGCCAGTTATTGCTGACAGCGGAAATAATTCACTGCAGATTATAAAACCTGAAAAGATAGCCGGCAGAAAGGAGAGGGGTAGCAAACCCCTTACCGGAATGAATTTTTGTAAGATATGTTTTGTCAGGATCTGGATGGACACCAGTAAAATGGCGATGATCAATGCTCCGGTCACAGGTAAATAATAAAACTGTGTCAGAAATCCCCCGATCCAGCCGTTAAAGCCACCGGGCAGGACAATTTTATCGAGGAAATAAGTGCCGGTAAGTAAAAACAGCTGAAGCTGCTCAACAAAATAGAGATGATATTTATAGAAAAAAGCAAAAAAGACAAAAACCATGATCCCGAATATCACTGATGTTATCAATTCAGTGTATCCGGATATTATTTGCCTGCCGGTTTTCTCTCTTGTCATAACCACAAAATCGTTAATCTGATTCTACTCCTGACAGATCCTTTAAACATCGACAAATCACCCTGTTTTACCCCTGCCCCAGGGGCTGCAGGTTGATTTAACATTAAATCTGTGAACTATCATTTATCTGGTTTGCACAATAAACTCAAGCCCAATATACAAATTAAGGCAGGGATTTTCATGAATAACCGGCATAAATTAGAATCTACGTATTTAAATACATTTTAAAATACGTTTTTAATACGTAGATTATTCTATAAACAGGCCGCCGCTACGCGGCTGATAGATTCCGTAACGTCTTCGATCTACAAACAGACCGCCGCTACGCGGNNAGGACAGATCGCAATTCTTTTGAGCTCCGTAGGAGCGCTCTGTTTATAGAAACCGGGAATAACACATGGCTTTTTGAGCTCCGTAGGAGCGACCTGTTTATAGAACACGGGATATGCACTCAATGAGGCTCATTAACATGGTTATGCGGTTATACTACAAACAGACCGCCGCTACGCGGCTCAGGAA
>DNOQ01000468.1:0-382 GCA_003501665.1 Bacteroidales bacterium
GAAATTCCGAATTGACGAGCCTGGTGGCGGCGGCATTAATTAATTTGGAAAAATTACCATTGAAACGACTTTCTCGTTAGCTCCTTCTGCTATTGTCTCTTTTTCACTGTTTTCCTCCTGATCAATTTTCCTGAATCTTTCGATATGGTAATATCCCGTTGTAAATTCCATCGTGTTGCAAGAAGGGCACCACATGTCCATAAAATCATAGACCTCGGCCAGTCTGACATAAATGTTACCGCATTTACATTCAAAGACCTCCGTGAGCGTATAAATCAATCCTTCACAAATCCCCCTTACCGGTATCTTATACCAGTTCTTATCGTTGATGCACAAGACTTTATCTCCGGGCCTCATAACCAAATCCGTTTATAATATAAAT
>DNOQ01000468.1:403-3117 GCA_003501665.1 Bacteroidales bacterium
CCCTGTTGGGTATCCTCCTATTTACCGGAATGAGTGCCATTGCTCAGAATCTACTGATTAACGGCGATTTCGAAGCTTCTGTTCCTGACGGAAAAACCCCGAAGATCGGCTGGAAATTTGACTGGTCTCCCGATGAATCGGGTGCAGTCACCACATCCACTGCTGCAAGAACGGGTAACTGCGGATTATGGATTTACACTGCCCAGTCAGGTAGTAATTCATTCACCAAATCATTTCAGGAAGTCCCGTGCAGACCTTCAACAAATTACAGGGCAGAAATATACCTCCGAACCCCTGAAAACCAAGGCTGGATCCCGGGATCCTCTGCATACATTACCCTGACCTTCAAGAGTTCTTCCGGAGTCACTCTTTATCGTGTGAGCAGCGATAAACTCAATTCAGTTAATAATGAATGGAGATTGTTCTCCTTCAATGTACTTGCTCCTGAGAGATCTGCACTGGTAAGATATACAATACACCTGGAATCCAAAAAAGGTCAGAGTGTCTGTAATGCGGATAATTGTTCTTTAACCGTGGTCAGGTAGATATTATCAATACAGGTGAACAAAACAACCTTCAGGTTTTACGGTAATATCTGAGAATTTTGCTATATATTGTCCTTTGCCGTATTTAATAATTCTGGCAATCCTGTGCATCTGGCCGGGTCCAACGATGCAGATATTCTTATACCCGGGATCAGAGCCGGCATGAAATATTAAATCATTATCCTTCATAACAATACTGTCAAACATGCTGACATCCTGTGAATCTGAAAAATATAATGTCGCCTGCCCTTCAATGCCGGTACCAAGAGTTGTGACCTGAGTGGTAATCTTATAGTCAATAATCTGGCTGATACCCTCCCTTACTAAATTCTCAACTTCTCCAAGGACTTCAGCGAGCTCTTTCCTTATCCTGGCACTGCCAATCCATTTCAAAATATTTGCTACGGCAGATGATGGTTGTTCGACAATTTCAGCCTCCGGTAACGGGAACAGATTGTCCCAGATTTCGTCAAAATCTTCTTTCAGATTATGGATATCTTGTAATAAACTGAGACATTCTGTACAATTTGCCAGATGCCTGACAATTCTATTATAATTCTCTTTCCCCGAGCCGGTATCGGAATAAATTCCTTTCGAATAGTTAATCAGTTCACTGATATCCGGATGTTCTTCATTATTCATTTCGCTCAGTATTGAAGTTATTTACACTGCACGTGCTGTAAAATCCTGTTATATTCAAGATCCCATTTTCCTTTTCTTATCACGGAGAATAGCCCTGGCTTCTTCTCTGAATCTTTTGTTCCATTGCGAGATCACATTTCTTATCTTCTCATAATCAGGATTATCAGGATAGTTCTGATAGTTATACCAGAAGAATATACTTGTAATTAAATCCTCAATAATTGTATCTTCCCCGGCCAGTAAAATCATCTTCTTATAATCCTTTATCCTGTATAAATCACCGACGGGTAACTTTAAAAGATATTCTCCATATTTCTTCTCAAACACTATATTAAATTTTCTTCCAAGATACTGTGAATCAATATTATCATATAGCTCCTTAAGCTTGCAGCCGAATTTTTCATCAAAGAATTCTCTTAAACGGAAGTTGATATTTGAAGAATAATTTAAAGCTAAATATATAAATATTAATACCTTATGAGGAAGATCTTTAATTTCTAACAACACCGTATAAAGTATCGGCTTATATCCTTCATATTTAGACTTCATTTTCCCGAATTTATGCTGCCAGGTATAGTAATCAAATATTTCGGCAGTATGTTTCAGGTGGGCTTTATGAAATTTAAAATATTCGGGTAAGCGGAAACTGATAACGAATTCGTGAAATGCATTATTTATTTCAGGATCCCATAAAGTAAGAATATGTATTAGTGCATCGAATGAATATTTATCATCCAGAAAAGAATCGATATGAGTAATATGTTTCTGAGTGTCATCAACCTTACTGCCGATTTTATCAGAGAAAACAATATATGATTTCTGCCAGACGAAATAGAAAGTATCTGGCAATCTCTCCTCTTCCGGGATATTGTCATTTAATAACAGTTTTGTGATCAATGCAACCTGATCTAATGTCATTTCATTACATTTGGACAGAATCACCCTGGAAAATCCCGAATTTTTGTATCCCGAAATCCATTCCTTGGCCATTTCAAGATTATCATGTCTGAGCTTATCCCAGTCTTTTCCTTTATCATCATATATATTGCTCTCTGCTGCCATAGGTAGTAATTCTTATGGATTGTCCGGGATCAAATTACAGAAAATCTGTCAGAATATAAATGTTATTTGTCATCAAATCTATGAAGCCAGCAGGTCGATAACAGCTATAAAAAATTAATGCTGAATTCTGTAATAATGAGCTGTATCGGATTCGTACCAGAAAAATGATCTTAGCAGTTCCTCACTTAAGGGATCGCTTTTTATACCGGTACTCTGTGAATCATACCATTCCTGCATATCCGCCGCAATGTCGTCTTTTATGATCATGGCCAGAACCCTGAATCTGCCGCTATCGATCTCATTCCCGAAAGAAACCGGGAATTCCCAATGGTCACCCTTCAGTCGGCCACCGTTTTGTGGCCACCATTCAGCACCTCCTGGAGGCAAAATAAAGACCCAGGGTCTGCCCTCAGATCTTAGCTTTACGTCTACTTTTAAAGTCTCATTCCGTTCAACCCGGCTTCC
>DNOQ01000198.1:0-5568 GCA_003501665.1 Bacteroidales bacterium
ACAGACATAAAAAACAGATAATGAAGAGAATATTCTTGGTATTAATTACAATAACGGTTTATTTCGGTTTAAATGCTCAGGATGTTGCCCAGTGGCGCGGCCCTAACCGCGATGGAATTTATAATGATTCAGGGCTAATGAGAAACTGGCCACAGGCAGGGCCGAAAATGGTCTGGCATTATGATGAGCTGGGAGAGGGATACAGCTCTGTATCAGTCACCTCAACAGGGATTTATATTACAGGGATGATAAGTGGAAGGGGTTATGTTTTTGCACTTGATCATAATGGCAAACTGCTCTGGAAAAAAGAGTACGGGAAGGAATGGAATGATAGCCATACAGGAGTCAGGTCAACTCCGCTCGTTGTAAAGGATAAGCTCTACATAATGAGTTCGTACGGAAAGATCATATGTATGAACAGTTTAAACGGGCAAACAATCTGGAGCATCGATTTTATGGATGAACATGATGCAAGGAACCTGACCTGGGGAATAACCGAGAATCTGGTTTACGACGGGAATGTCATTTACTGTACTCCGGGAGGACGTGATGCCAATGTCGTGGCACTTGACCGTAATACAGGTAAAATAGTCTGGAAAAGCAAAGGAAGCGGTGAAAAATCGGGGTATTGTTCTCCTGTTATAGTTAATCACTCAGGGAAGAAAATACTTGTTACAATGATGGAGCGATCAATTCATGGTTTTGATGCATCCAACGGTAATTTACTATGGAAATTTCCACATATAAACCAATATAGTGTTCATCCGAATGTACCAATATATAAAGATGGTTTGCTTTATTGTACAATAGGTTATGGTGTTGGCGGCGTAATGCTCAGGTTGTCACCCGACGGTTCGAAGGTTAACCAGGTATGGAAGAATGCCTTACACGATCCTAAAATTGGAGGTTTTGTTGTCCTGAATGATAGAATTTATGGGGGAGGTGATTATAACCGGAATTTTTTCTGCCTTGACTGGAAAACAGGTGAGATAATTTATCAGGTCAATCAGCTGGCACCCTCCAATATCATAGCGAACGACGGACTCCTGTATGTTTATGCCGAAAGAGGCACGGTAAACCTTGTTGAACCTGCTGCCGATAAGATCAATATTATTAGTTCCTTTAGTGTGCCCCTGGGTTCCGGACCTCACTGGGCACATCTGGTGATACATAATAAACGGCTCTATGTCAGGCATGGCAGTTCGCTGATGGTTTACGATATCGCTGAAGCAAGGTAGAAGAGAGTTGGCAGTTGGCAGTTGGCAATTGTTCCGAAGTCCGAAGTCCGAAGTCCGAGCCCTGTGTTCTGAGCTCTTGCCAACTGCCAACTGCCAACTCTCTAACGAAAAACTTCGTTTCGTCAGTTCTTCAGTAGAAAAGGCCTGCCGAAACCAATCGATTCAAGAGGCTTCATCTGTGTTGAAGCATCCCCTGTAACCAGGTAATACATCCTGTCGGGCACAATATATTTTTGTACAATAGCCTTATGTTCTTCCGGTGTTATATTTCTGATTATTTCCTCCTCTTTTCTGATATAATCGTCGCTCAATCCGTATTTACTCAAAGTGGAAAGCATTTCCACAAGAGCCTGATTGGTCTCGAAGCGTAAGGCATTCGACCTGATCATGGCATTTCTTATAAAACGGACCTCTTCATCAGGGATACCATTGCGGTATTTTTCCATCTCATTCTTAAAAATTGATACTGATTCAAGGGTTGCATCAGATCTTACACTTGCAGTTGCAATGAATGGAGCAACTGATTTTAATCCCTGAAATATACTTCTTGCGCCATAAGTGAAGCCTTTTTGTTCACGGAGTATCTGGTTGAGTATACTTGTGAACGCACCTCCAAGTCTGTAATTGATAAATTCAGTCCTTACATAATCCGGGTTATCCCTTGAGATGGCGGGATATCCGATATATATGACCGATTGTTGTGATCCGGGTATATCCAGAAAATATATCCGGGATTTTTCAGGGGCAGGAGGAGCAGGATAATTTTTAAAGATGACCTCTTTGGGAACCCAGCCGGCCTCAAGTGGTTTTAGAGCTTCAATGGCCTGTTCCAATGTAATATTTCCGGCAATTTGGATCCTGGCTGCTGATGGTGAAATATTTTTCTCATACCATTTCATGAGTTCATCGAGTGTCATCTTTTCAATGGATTCTCTTGTTCCCATTGAATTATAACCAAAAATATGGTCGGCTCCATAGATCAGTTTGTTGAAGGCAAGGTTTGCAACTCTGGAAGGTTCAGCTTCTGCCTGGATTATCCTGTTCCTTGTCCTTGTTTTTGCAAGAACAAATTCAGTTGAGTCCCACCGGGGTTCCAGTATCATCTCTTTCAGAAGTGTAATTGTTTTATCAAAGTTTCTCGAAAGAGTGCTTATATTGAAATACAACTCTTCTCTGCCGGCATTCAGGTTTATCGCTGATCCAAGCAACTCTGTCTCTTCCTCCAGTTCCTCGGGTGTTTTGTTCCTTGTTCCCTGGGGCATTACCGCTGCGACCATTGAAGCAACACCCGGAAGGCTTACATCATCCTGCAGGACACCTCCGTCTATTGTCAGACTCATGGTGATGAGAGGAAGTTCACTGTTTGTAATTCCAAATACTTTGATACCGTTTTTTAATGTTGTCTTCCAGACATTCGGTGTTTTTACTTCAGGTTCGGGACCGGAAGATGGTTCCCGGGTACGATCGATTGACGATGAAGTCTTAACAATTTCTTCATCGTCAATATCTGCAATTTCCACCTGTGTGGCTTCAGTTATATCTTCTTCCGTTACCCCGGCAGGAACCGAATTTTCTGCAACCAGGTCAGTTTTTCCCTTCGGTACAAAGCTTGTAACAATGTGATTCTTCTCTTTAATGTAATCATTATAGACTTTGATAATATCTTCCCGTGTAACGGCTTTAATATTTTCGATATCTTTTTCGATATATCCGGGATCATTAAGGAACGTGTTGTAAAAACCCAGATTGATCGACTTGTTGAGAATACTGCTCAGGTTTTCATAAAATCTTTTTTCGAGTGTGGCTTTAATTCTCTCCACATCCCTGTCGGTTATTCCCTCTTTCTCAAAACGGTTAAATGCTTCAGAAACGGCATCCTCAACCTCTTTTAACGACTTTCCTTCATTTGCCCTGATTGTGATTGTAAATTCACCGGCGAGCTCTTCCGAATTGTTGTATGCCGAGAATGTCGAAGTGAGCTGTTTCTCTTTTACCAGGACTTTATATAAGGGCGCTTTTTTGCCGCTTGCAAGGATCCTGGCCAGGTAATCGAGTGCATACGAGTCCTTTTGATATGCCTGAGGTACCGGCCATACAAGATTTATCTCCGGTACATTTGCGAAATTGTCTTCATGATACAGCTTAACAGTCTTATTGAGAGAAGGAACATTTGCTGTCCCGGGAGCTACTTCCCCGCGCGGGTTTATTTCACCGAAATATTTATCTATAAGAGTTCTGGCCGTTTCGGATTCAAAATCACCTGAAAGTACAAGTGTAGCATTATTAGGTCCGTAGTAATTTTCATAAAATGTTTTTACATCATCGAGTGTTGCGTTTTTAAGGTCGTCCATTTCTCCGATAACATCCCAGCTGTAAGGATGACCGTCAGGATACAGGTTCTTATTGATTACATAACTGGTAAATCCATAAGGCCGGTTATCCACGACCTGCCTTTTCTCGTTCTGAACCACATTTTGCTGTATTGCAAGTGACCTTTTTGTAATGGAATTGATGAAAAAACCCATTCTGTCCGATTCCAGCCACAATACTTTTTCAAGAGCGTTTTTCGGGAATTCCTCAAAATAGGTAGTTGCATCCCTCGAAGTAAAACCGTTATTCGATCCTCCGGCAGCTTCAAGGATCATATCAAATTCTCCCGGAGGTACATTCTCCGAACCGGTGAACAACAGATGCTCAAACAGATGTGCAAATCCCGTTTTGCCGGGCCTTTCCCTGCCGGAACCTACATGATACATGATGGCAAACGATAGCATCGGATCGGAATGATCGGGATGAAGTATAACCTGCAGGCCATTTGGCATTATGTATTTTTCATATTCAATCGTGAACCTGTCTTCGGATCTCTTCCTGCACGACGATGCTAAAAGAACAATAAGTGCTGCCATCAAAATAATTTGAAAAGAATATTTCTTCATAATCATGGGTTTAAGTTAACAGAATATTTTGGTCAGTTAATTGAATTGCAAAATTATAAAATATAATTTTTATGTATATTGTCAGTGAATAATCCAATCATATCAGTATGAAACCTTCATGTTACAAAAACACAAAACAGCATGAAAATAATTTACAATCATGAAGGTTCCATATGAACCACTTATTTTACAACAATATACTAACATTATTTTCGTATGAAAAGAACTATCTGTCTTTTATTAATTTACTTAATAAATGTGGTTCTGATCTTTTCCCAGCCAAAGGATTTCCTTTCCGACATTTATTACTTTATCGAAAACACTTCCGTATTTGAGGTGAACCAGGAAGAGGGACATACTCCTTTCGTTACATATTCATCTGTCGGCGAGGCATTATTGAACAACAGGGAAAAGGCGGCTAATTTCATGTCACTTAACGGGACCTGGAAATTTTATTATTCGGATACACCTGAAGGTATCCAGGCTGATTTCTTCAGGGAGAACTTCAACGATAAAAAATGGAATACCACAAGGGTGCCTTCTAACTGGGAAATGGAGGGATTCGGTGATCCTCTGTTCAGGAATGTCAGGACCCCATTTCCTCCGAATCCGCCATACGTACCAGGGGAATATAATCCGACAGGTTCCTACAGAAGGACCTTTATTGTTCCATCGGGCTGGAAGGATAAAGAGGTATTTCTCCGAATGGAAAAAACAGCATCAGCTTCATTTGTCTGGATAAACGGTAAAGAGGTCGGTTATAATGAAGGAGGCCAGGAACCTGCTGAATATAACATTACGAAGTATCTGAAATCAGGAAGGAATACGATCGCGGTACTGGTCATCAAATATTCTGACGGTTATTATCTTGAAGATCAGGATTACTGGCGACTGGCAGGTATTTTTGATGATGTATGGCTCTTTGCGACACCAAAAACCCATATTTTCGACTGGTATTCGGTAACCGACCTGGATGAAAATTACAGTAATTCCACGCTTAATCTCACTGCCGATATAAGGAACTATTTATCCATATCGTCAAACGATCTGACTGTCAGGGCGACATTATATGACAGTGAAAAGAAAATTGTCAGGACCATGGTCTCGGAGAAAATCACGGTTGCTCCCGGTGGAAAAGAGAAGGTATCGCTGAAATCGGAAATTATTAATCCTGAAAAGTGGTCTGCAGAATCTCCCGCTTTATACCATCTTACATTTGAACTTTTAAATAATTCAGGAAAAATACTTGGTGTTATCAGTGGCAGAATAGGATTTAAAGAGACTGAAATACGCGGACAGGTATTTTACCTTAATGGTGTACCGGTAAAACTGAATGGAACGAACAGCCATATGCAGCATCCCGATTTGGGACATACAATGGATGAAGCCACCAT
>DNOQ01000198.1:5584-6422 GCA_003501665.1 Bacteroidales bacterium
TTGATGAAACGGGTGATGAGGCACATGCCACTGAGTATGTTTCACGCGATAAGGCATGGGAAGGGATGTATCGGGAAAGGGCAAGAAAAATGGTTCTGCGCGACAGGAATCACCCTTGTATACTTTTCTGGAGTGCCGGTAATGAAAGTGGTGAGGGAGATAATATCTGTGCAGTAATTGAAGAGGGAAAAAAGTATGATAAAACCCGGTACTGGATGTATGGAGGTAATGCTTTTGCTCATAAATGTGAGGATATAATCGGTCCGCGCTATCCTCAGATCCATGACCTGATCACTAATGTCTATCTGGTACCCGAAAAGGATGATCCCCGACCTTCATTTCTCGATGAATACCTTGCCGTTACAGGTAACGGAGGAGGTGGCCTGGACGATTACTGGGATGCTTTCTACAGGTATCCCCGCAGTATGGGTGGGGCAATATGGGATTTTGTCAGTACGGGAATAACCGAAAAGATCAGAACTCTTAAAGACGGTTCTGCAAATAATATCCAGGTAAATGCAATGGGCCGGGCTAAGCTGGTCCCGGGTGTGACCGGCAAGGGCATCGACCTTAATGGTCACGACCAGTGGGTTGAGGTTTACAGGGATAATGCTCTGGAAATATCCGGAGATAACCTTACTCTTACTCTGATGGTCTTCCCGCGTGCCCTGAGCAGCTCAGCCGGGACGCTCATAACTAAAGGTAATTATCAGTTCGGGATACGGCAGATACGGAAAGATTCACTTGAGTTTTATTTAACCACCCGGTCGCGGCAGAAAGTGCAGATAGCCCTTCCAGGTAACTGGGAGAATAACTGGCATTTTGTTACTGCAAAATA
>DNOQ01000213.1 GCA_003501665.1 Bacteroidales bacterium
GCCTCCCTGATTCCTGTGACTGGCTTATGATCAACCCGTAGCCGAACTGGTTTGTTATTTTTTCCATCCCTGCTATGGCTGTGGCCATAAAATAACTGTTCAGTTTGGGAACCACCACTCCAATGGTTTCAGTGCTCTGCTTTCTCAGGCTGCTGGCAAACTTATTGCGCCTGTAACCCATTTCATTGGCCATATCCCTGATCCTTTCACAGGTTTCTTTTTTAATGTGGGGATGATCCTTAAGGCCTCTGCTTACCGTTGACGGCGATATATTCAGAGCTTTTGCAACATCATAAATTGTAACCTCCTTGCTGTTTTCCATATGATGGGATTCTGATACAAAAATAAAATAAATAGAAGTCCTGCGTAAATTTCCGGGAAATATTCTGCAACCGATTGCAATTAATATTTTTTTATTTATTTTTATTCGATATTTATGATCAGCTTTAATTCGGATTGCTGGTTACTGGTTGCTGGTTGTTTGAAAATTTGAATAATGAATCCTCTCCGGAAAGTCGCAAAATTGTATAGTCACAAAGGCTCGAAGGCGCAAAGATTCTCAAAGATTTAATTTTTAACTACTTATCCTTGGTGCAACTTAGTGTCTTTGTGTCTTCGTGGTAAAACTTACTTTTCAGACTGGACTCAATCTTGATTAACCGGCATTCATTAACCAGCAACCAGTAACTTCAGTTATATATTAAAAATGTAAGATAATGCTAAGAAGAATCCTTTTCACCAGTATTACTGCCCTGGTTTCAGTATATTGTTACGGGCAGAAGATTGCGTCCTTCGAGGTATCTTTCGCAAAGGGGACCATGGGACTTGATATCCCTGTCAGTACCGATCTTGATAAAGTGACATACGTTTCGGACACTCTGCTGACTCTTTTTGAAATAAGCGGGAAAACGAAAAACGAGATCCCGTTCCAGGTTGAACAGGGAAATCCCCGGAGACTGCACTGGATCGTAACGACCGGCACAAGCAGTCCGGAAAAACATTTATATGAATTGCATAAAGGGAAAGCCAGGGATCAGTCCCTGGCAAAGGCATTAGCAAAAGATGGAGCACTGACAATCCATAAAGGTAACAAGAACCTTCTGCAGTATTGGTATAAAACTGTTTACCCGCCAAAGGGGGTGGATACTGCATATAAGCGGAGCGGATTCATCCACCCGTTATGGGCGCCACGCGGACAGGTCCTTACAAGGATACAACCACGGGATCATTACCATCATTATGGTATATGGAATCCATGGACTCATGTTGCCTTCGAGGGAGATACAATTGATTTCTGGAATATCAATTCGAAGCAAGGCACAGTTCGCTTTGCTGATTTTGTGTCGGTTGAAAACGGAGCTGTCTTTTCTGAGTTCCGGGCCATACACGATCATATTGTTTTCAGAAAAGGAGGGGGAGAAAAGATAGCCATGAAAGAACTTCAGAGTGTACGGGTTTATCCTCCCGGGGGCAATCAGGATTTCTTTATTGTTGACTTTGACATAAGACTTAACTGCGCCGGTGAGAGTCCTGTAAAGCTGCTGGAATACCGTTATGCCGGACTTGGATGGAGGACAACTGAAAAATGGGATAATAAAAACAGTATGGTGCTGACATCTGAAGGCAAAACAAGAAAAGATGCCGATGGCAGTAAAGCCCGCTGGTGTATTGTGCAGGGGCAGATAGATGATGACTATGCCGGTGTAATAATGATGTCATTTCCATCTAATTACAACTTCCCGGAACCACTTAGAATCTGGCCTGAGAACCAGTACGGACGAGGTGATATGTTTGCTAACTTTTGCCCGACAAAAGATATGGACTGGTTGCTTCAACCCCGACAGGTCTATCTGCTGAAATACAGGTTTCTTGTCTATAACGGGAAAGTGGAAAAGGAAAAAGCTGAAAGTGCATGGAACTATTTTGCCTATCCCCCAAACGTTACCGTCAAACTGAATTAGACCTAAACCATATCCGGAATATTGTATGGTTTACGACCTCCTCTTGGTCGTGCGAGATAGGAATTGGCTTCATCATCATCTACAAATCTTTCGGTTTTACCATCAAACATCAGCTTCCTGCCGGTTCTGTACGCTATACACCCCAGAAGCGCCTGTACGGTTGATATATGTCCGGTTTCCACATCGCTGTTAAGATCCTCCCGTTTACGGCTCTTTACACAGTCAATGAAATTCATGAAATGGGGGTCAATTCCGGCTTTGGATAGTTCATCAGCTCTTGCATCGAATGGTAAATCTGCTGAAGTAATAGTCACAGTTGGTTGCGGTAAATCTCTCGAAAATCCTCCCCGGATCACACCTGCAGAAAGTTGACCCTGTGTACTCCTGGCGGATGTTTCTCCCTGTGAAGCAGGAGCAGGGGAAGTGTTGGCGGAGGGAAGCCTGTGTCCGGTATCATCATCTGTTACCCAGGCCTGGAAAGTACTACCCCTAAGATAAGCCCAACCCTTTACCCCATACCATTCAATATCACCTGATCCTCCCGGATTAGGAAGGCTCCTTATCTCCAATTCCATTATTTTACCACTTGCATACTCATAAACTGCGATCTGGAAATTGGGTACTTCCTGATCTGAATCCCATCCGTAAAAGCCGCCGGAGCAGGATATCCTCATTGGATGTTCATCTATGTTCATACCCTGGCGAACTCTGTCCATAGGATGTATGCCGTTAGCTGAAAGTTCGCTTGTACTTGTATCCCAATACCAGTGCCAGTTATAAAGAAAATGGTTCTTATTGAAAGGGATCATAGGTGCCGGTCCCCGGAAAAGATCCCAGTTGACACCATCAGGGACAGGTCCATCCGGCTCTCTTCCAATCGTATAACGACGTTTAAACTCATAACCCCTCCCCATATAAACATCCCCTATCAGACCCTGCTGGATTAATTCGATTGCTTTCCGGCTGACTCTGTTGCTGCGATGCTGTGTTCCCAGTTGTACTAACCTGTTATACTTTCTTGCAGCCTGAACCATTTTTCTGCTTTCATCGATTGTGTGAGAACCTGGCTTTTCGACATATACATCCTTCCCCGCCTGACATGCGTGTATAGTCATAAGAGCGTGCCAATAATCCGGAGTTGCAATTGCAACGACATCTATATTTTTATCGTCCAATAGCTTACGATAGTCTGCAACCATCTTCAGAGGTTTCGGGCCACCAAGGTCTTCGATGGCTTTGATAGCACCAGGAAAAAGATAATCAACAGGATCGCATAATGCTACAACCCTGGTATCCTTGATTTTTGTAAAGTTCGCAGAATGTGATTTTCCGCGGCCATTGATCCCGCAAACAGCTACATTAATAAGATCACTCGGTTTTTGTTGTACATAGTTCCTGATATAGGCAGGTGCCCCCAGAGCCACACCTGCCGAAGCAAGCATTGATTCTTTAATGAATACGCGACGTTTTAATTTCATTTTCAGACCTCCTGATTTTATAATTAATGATTATATAATAAAATGAACAATACTAAATTATACTCTTTCTATCAAATTTTCTTAACTTTTATTAATTTTTTTGCAATCGGTTGCATATTAGGAAATTATTTTTTATTATTTTTGATTAGCGGTACGGGCTGAAAATAACCTGATTATGTTAATTATCTGTACCTGAGCTATTTCTGTTTCTTATAATGAAAACACATATTGTATTTTATATCATTATTAATCCATTTTATCAACCTATTAAATTAATTCTATGAAGAAAATCCTTCTGTTGCTGATTGTTTTGGCCGGATTCTCAATGAGTCTGGCAGCGCAAAAAGTAGTTACCGGAAGAGTAACGGATCAAGATCTTAATCCACTGGGCGGAGTTTCGGTTCTGATAAAAGGAACAACCGTTGGCACACTTACTGATGCCGATGGCAGGTTCAGTTTAACCATTCCGGCCGAAGCCAAAGTCCTCTCCTTTTCCTTTATAGGAATGAAATCGTCTGACCTTGAAATGGGTACCCGCACAAATTTCGACGTGGTGATGAGTGTCGACGTCGGACTGCTCGACGAGGTTATCGTAATTGGTTATGGTACAGTTAAAAAGCGCGATCTCACCGGAGCTGTCACCCGTATCAATGCAGAAGAGCTTCAAACAGAAGCATCAGCAAATGTGACTTCAATGCTGAGAGGAGCTATTCCCGGTTTGTCTGTCGGGTTCAATATTACCCCTAAAGGAATCAGCAATCCGCAGGAAATGCTGATAAGGGGAGAGACCTCCCTGCGAGCTGATGCTAATGCTCAGGCAAATGCCAATGCACCACTTATCGTTGTTGACGGAATGATTTATTATGGCGACCTGGCTGATATTAATCCCGTTGACATTGAATCTTTTGACATCCTGAAAGATGCATCTTCAGCAGCAATTTACGGAGCCCGTGCTTCAAACGGGGTTATCCTGATTACCACCAAAAAAGGCAGACAGGGCAAACCAATAATAAATGTCAGCACCAGCACTGGGATAGCTTATATCTCCCCGGCTCATTTCGATCTCATGAACGGGGAACAGTTCATCGCCCGCAGAAAAGCTGGCTTTGAGGCTAACGAACGAAACCAGATCATGATCGGTGCTGGTTATTATAATTCCCCTGATGACCTGCCGTCAGGTGTCACTCTGGATCAGTGGAAAGCTTACGACGGGTCAAGTGCAGCAACTGACCTGACTGCAGTCTGGCTGAACAGAATAGGATTTGCCGCTGTTGAAATTGATAATTACCAGAAAGGAAGAGAAACTGATTTCAGCAAATATACATGGCAGACAGGCCTTACACAGGATTATAATCTTAGTGTCTCAGGAAGTTCAAGGGAAATATCATATTATCTGTCGTTAGGGTACGCTAATAATGAAGGGATCAGATATAATGAAAGCTTCAACACGATCCGTTCCCGACTCAACCTTGAAGCCAATATTACAGACTGGCTGAAAGTGGGTACAAATACCCAGATCGCTTTCCGGGATGAAAGCCCCATAGTAATCGGAAGAAGCTTTTATAATACTCCTTATTCATCAATGTATGAAGATGATGGTGTTACACTCACATTTTCACCATCGGGTTACGTAAATGCCCCGAATTTCTGGTATGAATTGGTTTACCATGACAGGTTCATTAAATACAATACCATGAACAGCAAAATTTACGGGACAATTGCTTTCCCTTTCGGAATTACTTTTACATCGGAGTTCATACCCAGGTTTAACTGGAACAGAAATTACCAGTCATGGTCGTCACAACATCCGAACTGGGCTGTTGAAGGAGGCCGGGCCTCAAGACAGAATACCACCATTTTTGAATGGCAGGTTAACAACATGCTTAAATGGAACAGGACATTTGGCATACATACTTTCGATGTAACCCTTGTTCAGAATGCCGAGAAATACCAGTACTGGCGTGATTATATGTACCGGAGGCGTTTCCTGCCAAGCGATGTACTTGGCTATCACAGAATGCAGGCCGGTTCGGAAGATATGGAGATTTCAAGCGACGATCAGGTAAGCACGGGTGATGCTCTGTTGGCCCGTCTTAATTATACACTGACGTCAAGATATAATTTCACAGCTTCTTACAGACGTGATGGTTATTCTGCATTTGGCCAGAAAAATCCACGCGCTTCCTTCTGGTCATTGGCAGGAGGATGGACCATCAGCGAAGAGAGCTTTTTTAATATCCCATGGATCGATCAGCTGAAACTAAGACTCTCGTATGGTACAAACGGGAATCGTGGTGTAGGTATTTATGATGCTCTTTCTGACCTTGGGACAGGTAAATTTGTACTGATTACGGGTGGAACTCCCGGATATACATCCCTGTTATATACAAACCGTATGGCCAATTCCAGTCTGAAATGGGAACGTACAAGCGCTTTTAACCTCGGGCTTGACCTTGCAATCTTAAAAGGCAGATTAAGAGGGAATATTGAAGGTTATTATATGATAACCAAAGATCTGTTGATCCCAAGGCTGTTACCTAACATTACCGGCTATGCCAGTGTAATGGCCAATCTGGGACAGGTTGATAACAAGGGAATAGAACTGACCATTAATTCAATAAATATCGGAACCAGAAACTTCACATGGGCTACAGACCTGTCACTTGCACATAACAGGAATAAGATAGTCCATCTTTATGGTGATTACGTAACTGATCCGCTCACGGGAGAATCAAAAGAACAGGATGACATAATTAACCAGTGGTTCATAGGCCATGCTATCGATCAGATATGGGATTATAAAACACTTGGTATCTGGCAGCAGAATGAAGCTGCTGAAGCTGCAGCTTATTCAAGGTCTCCCGGCGACTACAAGCTGGAAGATCTGAACAGTGACGGTTATTATACCAATGCCGACAAGCAATTTCAGGGCTACAGGAGACCGGTTGTAAGGCTTACGTTAAGAAACACCTTTCAGTATAAAAATTTTGAGCTGACTGTTAAAATGTATTCCAACCTCGGACATTATCAGGCAAATCAATATGTAAGGAATAATGAAGCATTTTACGACAGGTCAACCTATTATAATGTACCATACTGGACCCCGGAAAATCCCGGAAACACCTGGGCGAGGATTGACAGTTACGAAACCGGATTCGATGTTTGGCAAAACAACTCATTCGTAAGGATCGATAATATTTCATTATCGTATGACGTACCCGGGAAATTTCTGAACAGATTTAAAATTGCCGGTTGCAGGTTCTCGGTTGTATCGGAAAATTCATACGTGATAGCACCCTGGTGGTCGTGGATGGATCCGGAATATAATGACTATTCTCCGTCCTACCTGTCATTTAAAATTAATGTAACTCTTTAAAGATAAAAAACATGAAAAAGTACATTATTTCTTTAATCATAATAATGACAATGGTTTTCGCTGGCATACGTTGTTCTGAAGATTTCCTGACGCCAAAGCCATTATCTTTTTATGCACCTGAAAACTCCTATATTAATGCCAATGGTCTGAATTCTGCACTTATAGCATGCCTCCGTAACCTCAGAAGAGAGTATTACGGGAATATGTCTCCGTTTGTGTCCGAGTTAATATTCTCAGATCAGGGTTGCAGCGGCACTACAGATAAAACCGGTGTGCACATGGATCTGCCGGCTCAGATATTGCCTGATGAGAGTATGATCCGGGGGGATCAAACCCAGTTAGGCCGTTACTGGACCCAAAATGGGTATAACAGGATTCAATATGCCAATGTGGTTATCAACAGGATTGATAACGCGGTGTGGAAAAGCACCGAAGAGCGGAATAATATCCTGGGCAAAGCTTATTTTCACAGGGCAAATGTCTATTACCGGATGGTTCATCAGTATGGTGATGTTCCTTTAATCCTTGAAGAGATAAAGGAACCCAGGCTTGATTTTTACACATGCACCAGGGAAAGTATTCTTCAGAAATGTAAGAAAGATCTGGAATTTGCTGCACAGTGGGTTTATACAAATTGTCCGATTGGTGATGTCAATAAAGCTGCCTGTAATCACCTGCTGACAAAAGTTAATCTGTCGCTGGGGAAATTTGATGATGCAGTAGCTTCAGCAAGTGCAGTTATCAACGATGGTATCCATGCATTGATGACGACCAGGTTTGGTATTGACAAGAATGATCCCACACACGATGTTACGTGGGATCTCCACCAGGAACCAAATAAAGCCCTCGCAGAAAATAAAGAACGTATCTTCCTTTTTGTTTGTGAGGAAGCATTGACCGAAGATGGTGCAAGCGACAGGATCATTATCATGCGCAATGCTTTACCATACTGGGGAGGTGCCGGAAAGATTAAAACCCCATCCGGTTTACCCGGTACTACGGATCAGCCTTTAGGAAATAAAGTAGGAGGTAACCCGGTAGAAATAGATATGGTAACACCATACGGGAGAGGCGTCGCTTTTTCACGACCCTCTCCCTGGGCTCAGTTTGAACTTTGGGATGATGCGAATGACCAGCGTCACAAGTTCCCGAACTGGATCAGAATGCAGAACCTGGTGTATAATCATCCGGGATTAAAAGCTGGTGGCGATTCTTATTATGGTAAGCCACTTCAGCTGCGTGATGCAGGCGGAGGTATTTTATGCACCGATACAATAAGGTCATGGTTCGACTGGCCGGCATACAAAATGTATATTGCTGATCCAACCAACAGAATGCCTCAGGGCGGCAACGGTGACTGGTATTGCTACAGACTTGCTGAAACATACCTGCTAAGAGCTGAAGCCTATTTCTGGAAAGATGATCTGGTAAATGCCGCGGCCGATCTCAACGCAGTCCGCACAAGGGCCGGCTGTGCACCCTATACACCCGGCCAGATCAACATTGGGACCATCCTTGACGAACGTGCACGTGAATTATACTATGAAGAGATGAGGAATGTCGAACTTACCCGTGTTGCCTTTATCCTGGCCCAGACCGGAAAAACCTGCTATAACGGGAAAACATATAACCTGAATAATTTTTCATCAAATAATTTCTGGTATGACAGGATCATGGAGAAAAACAAGTTCTATTCACAGAATGTAGTTGCTCCATTCTACACATACAGGGTGGCACCATGGATTGTACTCTGGCCAATTCCGGCAGACGCTATAAATGCCAACACTCTTGGTCATATTAACCAGAATAAAGGTTATCCCGGAGCTGAAAAAAACATTGCACCCAGAAAATGGGTTGACGGACCAGGCGAAGGAGAGATTGTCGAACAATGATCATAATTGCTGATTTTGAGTAAACTGCCTCCCGCAGAGGCAGTTTATCTTTATTTCATATTATTTAAATGAAATTTCTATTTTTACTTAATTATTTACTTCAGAAATACAAAATGAAACGAAGAAAATTTATTTCGAATACAATGACCGCTGCTGCGGGAACAATGGTATTGCCAACGATCATCCCTTCTTCAGTCATCGGCAAAAATCCCCCAAACGATAAGATCAATATCGGCTGGATTGGATGTGGAAGACAGGGAAGAGGAGACATAATGGATACCATGAGGTTCGATTCGGCCATGGTGATGGCTGTTTCGGACGTGGATTCAAACAGAATGGCTCTTGGCAAAAAAATGGTCGAAGATTTTTACAACCGTAAAACCGCAAGCACCAGTGCTGTCACAGTGAAATCCTATGGAGATTATAAGGAGATGCTTCTCGATAAATCCGTTGATGCCGTTATGATCACGACCCCTGATCACTGGCACTCACAGCCGGGAATCGAGGCTGCCCTTGCAGGTAAGGATATTTATCTCGAAAAACCAACTTCACTCACTATCACAGAGGGTAGACTGCTGAGTGATGTGGTCCGGCGTAAGAAAGTCATTTTGCAGGTAGGTACCCAGCAGCGCTCAAGCCCGCAGTGGAGAATAGCTGCCGAACTTGTAAGAAATGGCAGGATAGGGAAACTGCATACTGTTAAAATTGGCCTCCCCGGTGATCCTGCCGGTCCTGAAGCTCCCGAAATGCCCATACCCAAAAACCTCAACTATGATATGTGGCTCGGATCAACACCGTATGTCTACTATACAGAGATCCGCGTTCACCCGCAAAAGGATTTCGACAGACCCGGATGGCTCAGATGCGAACAGTTCGGAGCAGGGATGATTACCGGATGGGGGCAGCATCACTTTGATTCGGCTGCATGGGGTATGGATACAGAACTGACCGGACCCGTATCAATAGAGGCTGTAGCCCAGTTTCCCAAATCTGGCCTCTGGGATGTCCATGGTGACTTTATGTCGATAGCCGAGTATAAAAACGGAATAACCCAGCTTACCAGCGGAACATATCCCAACGGAGTAAGATATGAAGGGACCGAAGGATGGATCTTTGTAACACGCGGCGCTTATACTGCAACATCAAGTGACCCTGTCGTTATCGATAAAAATGCAAAATCACTTGATGCCAGCGATCCAAAAATTCTTACCCCATTGACCGGATCCAATGTACTACGTCTGTATGAAAGCTCTTCACAAACAGGCAACTGGCTCGATTGTATCAAATCGAGAAAAGAACCGATCTCCCCTGTCGAAATCGGTCACAGAGCCTGTACTGTATGCCTTGTTACCCATATAGCCATGAAACTGGGCAGGAAACTGAACTGGGATCCCGATAAGGAGAAATTCATAAATGATGATGAAGCAAACAGCATGCTTTCCCGTCCTCAGAGAGCTCCCTACGGAACCAATTATATCAAAATGTAAATCATAAATATGAGAAATATCCTTTTAAGAGGCCTGATGATCTTTTCAGGCCTCCTTCTTTCATTAACTCTCTGTGCAGCAAAGATCACTGCTGAGAAAGTGGGATCAAAAATAAATGTAACGATCAATGGAAGGTTTTTCACCAGCTATATCTTCCCGGAGGATGAAAAATACCCTTTTTTCTATCCCGTGAACGGACCCTTATCCGGTGGTTCCGTAACATCGATGAGAAACGCTGTTTATCCTCATCATACTTCTCTTTTCTTCGGATGTGACCAGGTGAATGGAGGAAATTACTGGCAGGAAGGTCTTGACCGAGGAAGGATCATTTCCGTGAATGCACAGATAGAAAAACAGGGAGGCGATTCGGTTGTAATAACCGATGAATGTATCTGGAGCCGGCCGGGAGCATTGTCTCCCGTAAAGGATTCAAGAAAATATATCATTA
>DNOQ01000623.1:0-3242 GCA_003501665.1 Bacteroidales bacterium
ACGATTTTTGATTTTAGAAGTAGAAAGATAATCAGTCGATTATGCTAAACTTCATAAATCGTTAATCGATGTTCCTTGTTCTTAAATCAAAAAAATACCACTTTAAAGACAAATACTATTTAATTATCATACCTGAGATCCAGATAAGATAATCCTTCGTAATTTCTGATGAAACTCTTTTAATGCTTTTACTGACAGCCGATCTTACCTTTCTTTTTTCCTTTGCCGGGGTTAACGGATCAGAAGCCTTTGCCACGACATCAAAGAGGGCCTGTTTTGCTTCACTTTTTTCCATGGGATCACCGGTTGACATCATTTCAGCCAGCGGTCCGATCATAACAGCTCCCAGATGGATTGCGGCCAGGCGGGAAATATATCTGAATTCCCGGTTATTATTCTTAAATCCTTTGATGACATATTCCGGATCTGCATCAAGATCCTGAATTGAGATATTTCTGAATTTTGCATACTGCCCTTCTTTTTCTGCATGATTGCCCTGTAATCCGATGTATCCGGTGAAAGGCATTCCTTCCATTGTTTTGACGGTATCTATATCGGCTGCAGTGGTAATTTCCCCGTCAACTGAAACGGTTAGATTATTTCGGTCGCATTTGATCTCCATCCGGTACCAGTGGCCGGTCGTTTCATCCGGCCTGTTAGTTACCGCTACATGTCCATACAGGGACCCTGTACAATGAAGATCATCCCGCCATGGAGTCCATGGAGCAAGCAGCTGAACCTCAAATCCTGTTCCCGGCCGTGACTGATCACGCCTGATAAAGACTCCGCTGTTGCCGACTTCGGATAGCATAAAATCCAGCTGCAGGATAAAGTTACTGTACATCTTTGTTGTGTAAATGTCGGTGCCGGAGCCAAAACTTCTGGTCACCAGTTCACCGTCAATCACTTCAAAGCCAGCGGTATTTTGAAGATTCCAGCCTGTAAGGTCTTTACCGTTGAACAGCGGGACAAATTCATCATTACCGGGTGATGAACATGAAAATGTAATCAGGGAGAAAACAATTATGGCATGAGGTATTATTTTCATTATATATTGAATTACAATAAATTAAACATTATATAGGCAGGGACCATGGCTTTCTGTAAGCTCTTGAAAGGAGATAGCTGGCAGCACTGTCTCCCGTGAAAGTTTCATTAGTGCTGTCCCATTCCAGTTTTCTTTTAAGTCTGAATGATATTACAGCGAGGTGCATAGGGATGGTCATTTCTCTGACATAATCAAGGTTGCTTTCAGGCTGGATCCTTGATTTCACCGAATCGATAAAATTCTGCTGATGTCCGGGAGAGCGTGGAATGGTAACCGGTATTTCGGGAATATCATTTACGATCTCATTTCCGATACTTATCAGACGATTATTATAATCGCATGTAAGTGAGCCATTTGAACCTTCAAAATGGGCCCCGATGTGCATCTTGTCAGAGTCCGGCACATCCGGAGGAATGGTTGTCCAGTATACATCAAGGTCTTTGAATCTGAAATCAACATCAATCCAGCGGGGTGTATCTGAAATACCATCATAGGATCTTTCTCCCCTGCTTTCTATGCTGTATAATCCTTTGGGATGGATCGACATGAACATGATATCTGCAATATGGCACCAGAAATCAGCGAACACGCCTCCGGAATAGTCAAAAAAATGACGGTAAGTCCCGTGGCAGCGTACCGGAGTATATTCCGCGTAAGGAGCCGGCCCCAGCCACATGTCCCAGTCAAGTGTTTCAGGTGGTGTTTCGTTTTGAGGAAATCCCAGTCCCGGTGAACCTCCCGTTTTCCAGAGACGGACGGTATGAATTTTACCCAGCGCACCGGATTGAATAATCTCGGCTACACGATGGAAATTCTCCCCGGCATGTATTTGTGTCCCGAGCTGGAAAATCGAATTGTTATTTTTCAGATGAGTCAGCATTGCCTGCCCTTCAGTTAATGAATAAGTAAGAGGTTTTTCTCCGTAAACATCTTTGCCTGCCTGGAATGCCATGATGGCTATAAGTGCATGCCAGTGGTCGGGTGTGGCACATGTAACGGCATCTATATCCTTACGGTCAAGTATTTTCCGGAAGTCTGTATAAAGATCCGGCGCGGCTTCAGGATTTACTGACTTTAGTTGTCTGGCTGCATTTTCAAGTCTTATTTTATCCACATCGCATAAAGCTGCAATTTCAACTTCAGGTAGTGCATTGAACCAGTTCATATGAGATCTGCCCTGACTTCCAAGGCCAATAACTGCAACTCTTACTCTGTCGCCGGGAGCAACATTTCGCCCTGATAAAGAAAGGAACGGTAGTCCAAGGACACCAATTGCACTGCCGGTAATGAACCGGCGTCTTGTAATCTTAGAAACTTTCTTCATAATGATTGTGTGGTCAAAAATTATCTGAAGATACTTAATTTTTTATTTATCCTGCATTATTTATTCAGAAGATAAAAGTGTTAATTCCCTACGGGAAATGATGAAATGGTTCCCGGATACATTCTATTGTTATTGATCCCCTGACGGGGATTAATGCAGANNTGCATCTATTGTCAATTATCCCCTGCGGGAAATGTTAAACGGATCCTCACATTTGAAATTTTACCCGTCAGGGCAAATATGACAATAGCTGCTTAAATCCTCAATTACAATCAGTTTGTCAAAATTGCTGATTTTTTGATTTTTTCTTAAAGGATATTGCAATATGCTGAAATACAATAAAATATGTATGAATTATTATAATGTTACAGTTTTTTCGTCATTGTCAGGTCAATATTGACTTTATTTTGACGAATGTAGAAATACTGTATTTCAGTTACATCTATAAGTAAATAATCCCTCCGATTTATTTGATTAACGATCCTGTAAAATGTCGCATTTCTCCATTTAATGGGCTTTACATACTTGCATTTAAGCTTTTTGCAGATTACTTTTGGTATCATCAATACCAATAGTTATGAGAACAGTTTATCAGATCAAATCAGAGGTAACCGGCAGGATACTGATCAGGCGAAGGAAGATTGCCAAAGCCTTAAGGTGGTGGTTACGCGAAAACGGAGTCGAATACACATACAGTTTTTCGTGTAATCAGCTCTGACTTCAGACATAAACCGGAAAAATGAAAAGATTTTTTAAAGGTAAAGTTAAGTTATTGATCCTGTTTTTTCTGGCATTATCATTTACCGCGTATGCAGGTACAGACAGAAAGTCCGACAGGGTAAGGCAAAAGCACAGGTCCGAATGCGGAAA
>DNOQ01000623.1:3251-3910 GCA_003501665.1 Bacteroidales bacterium
AGATAATTTACATATGGAACCGTTAAAGACAGGTTTTACTATACCGCGTAACAGTCGGCAAATGGATCTAAATCCTTCTCCACTTGGAATTGTGGCGCAGGGAGATGTGAACTTTTACCGGTATATTAAAAAGCTTGGTATTCCTGATGATCCTGATCTGATCATACTTTCTTCACGGAATCATTATTATTATGGTGAAAGTGAATTACAGAATGTAAGGACAATAATAAATCTTAAGAGACTGAACCTGATTAAACATCCGGATAAATTTCTGAGCAGTCTCATTCAAATTTTACCTCCTGATACCAATTTCCTGGGATGTTTTTCCGATAATAAATCAGTGGACAGGAATGGATCGAAGGTCAATAAACTATCACGGTTTGTTGTGAGAGTCAATAATTTTCTTGATTCCAAAACAGACCGTGATATGGATAAGAAAGAAGTTTCAGAGCTTCTGGTATCAAACGGGTTTAAGATTTGTGATATGAGCAGGATAGATGGTGTGACCTATTTCCATTCAAGGCTGGTATAACAGGTTAATCTTTCCACTTATCTATCAATCATTTCTTTTCTTTTGGCAGAAAGGCTGAAATTATATCGAGCGGAACAGGGAATATAATGGTTGAGCTCTGTTCGGATGCAACTTCTGTAAGAGTTTG
>DNOQ01000623.1:3986-6253 GCA_003501665.1 Bacteroidales bacterium
TTTGCCATGGCGCGCTGCATTTCCTGTGGCAGGTCGATATGCTTGACTTCAACATTCGATACTTTGATTCCCCAGGGTTCAGTCTGGTGATCTATTATTTTTGCCAGCTCCTGGTTTATCTTTTCGCGTTGTGACAACAATTCGTCAAGTTCTGACTGTCCCAGTATACTTCGAAGAGTGGTTTGAGATAATTGTGAAGTGGCAAAAAGATAATTCTCCACTTCAACTATTGCCTTGTCGGGTTGTATCACGCGGAAATAAACTACCGCGTTGACTTTTATGGAAACATTGTCTTTTGTAATAACATCCTGTGTGGGAACATCCATTACCACCGTTCTGAGGCTCACTTTTACCATTTTGTCAATCAGGGGAATGAGTAAAATCAATCCGGGACCTTTAACCCCGGTAAATCTTCCCAGACGGAAAATCACACCGCGTTCATATTCACGCAGGATCCGTATGGCACTTGCCAGAATTATCATCAGGAAAATGACTCCTGCTATAAGTAATGTTAAATTTAGCTGCTCCATAATTAATTCCTTTCTGTTAGTTTTATGTTGTTTTACGAACCATTAATTTAAGATTTGTAACCTGGACAACTTCAACTTTTGTCCCTTTGCTCACAGGCCCGTCCTGGCACTCTGCAGTCCATATCTCGCCATGTACCATTATTTGTCCTTCAGGTGCCAGATCGCTGATTGCCTCACCAATTTCTCCGATAATACCTTCTATGCCTGTAACAGGTTTCCGGGTCTGTGCTTTGATGGCAAAGCCTATTGCGAAAATAAAAAACGCAGCGGTAAGTATTACAAATACTAATATTACCTGCCACGAAATTCTGAATATTTCCAGTGTCGATTCCATATCTATTAACATTATTGAGCCAAGAACCAATGAAATGATACCTCCGATCGTTAAAAGCCCATGGCTTACAATTTTAATTTCAGCTATAAATAAAATAATTGCAAAAATGATCAATGCGAGGCCTGCATAATTTACCGGAAGGGTATGCAGCGAATAAAAAGCAACGATCAAACTGATCCCTCCTATTACACCCGGGAATATTGTACCCGGACTATAGAGTTCAAACATTATTCCATATATTCCGATCATCAGCAGGATGTATGCAATATTGGGGTCGCTGACCAGATTAAGGATTTTTTGTCTGAAATTCATCCCGATCTCAATGATCCCGGCATTTTTAGTATCCAGAACTTTGGTACCGGATGATAAAACAATTTCTTTGCCGTCAATTTTTTCAAGTAAATCCTGAACTGAAACTGCGATTAAGTCAATTACTTTTTCTTTAAGCGCCTCAGTTTCAGTAATGGAGAGGCTTTTCCTTACGGCATCCTCTGCCCATTGGATATTCCTGTCCCGTTTCTCGCTTATTGTCCTTATGAATGCTGCCGCATCGTTTGTGGCTTTTTCGTTCATGATTGAATCCTGTTCGCCCTGCATGGTTACAGGATGGGCTGCACCAATATTTGTGCCCGGCGCCATAGCTGCGATGTGGCCCGCAAGAGTGATGAATACACCGGCTGATGCGGCCTGGGATCCTCCCGGAAATACATAAACAACCACGGGAATTTCAGAGTCGAGTATATCTGTCACAATCACACGGGTGGATTTTAACAGGCCACCGGGAGTATTCAGTTTTATTATCAGACATTCTGCATTTTCTTCAGCTGCACGCTCAATGCCTGAACTGATATATTCTGCAGTTGAGGGATTTATAGAAGCATCAACAGAAATTACGTATGCTTTTTTCCCGGTACTGCTTTCGTTAGCCGATACTGCTGAAACTGAACCGGATATCAGTGAAATACAAACTGTTATATAGAAGCTGAAGATTCTCATTATAAATTTTACAAAAGGCAACTAACTGGAAATAAACATTATAAAGCAGAATAAAACAGAAAATAGTGATCTGGCCCTCTCTTTATTGTTATCTCAAACTTATCAAATTTAATTTATTTGATTTATATTTCATATCGAAACGGATTAATTTAAATATTAAAATTATGGCATTTATCGGTTCTCAAAACAGGTTTAATGAATTCAGGGCTGATTTCCTGAAAGATACGGGAGTAAAAAATATTGAAGATAATATGGAATTATATACTCATTATGTAATAGCGCGATTTGCAGACCAGAATCATCGCCTGCTGAATAATCTTACAAATGAAATCCAGGAATTGTATAAGGTGCTGAAAAAGGTCTGAAACTGTCTTTCAGATATGACCGCTGCTGTATCAGATGTATTA
>DNOQ01000394.1:0-1567 GCA_003501665.1 Bacteroidales bacterium
AAGATTATATGGCGAACTGAATGACTCCGAATCACCCGGAAATCTGAGCGGCACAATTTCTGACGGATCTTTCACAATAGCACTTGATACTTCTCCGACAGGTCTTAAATTCAGAAACGATAAAATCAGAATAAAACCGGGCAAAAGTTACAGATTAACAGTTATTAGCGATAAAGGGTTGAAAGCAGAAGGTGAATGCACTGTACCTCCGGACCGTAATTTTATGTTACAGGCTGATACTTTTTCCGTTTTACATCAGGTACCCGGTTATATTTCATGGAGAGAATTCAATATTGATATTTCTTTCAAAGATATTCCCGATGAGATCAATTATTTCAGAGCTGCCGGAACTTTCTTCGGTTATAAGACTTTCCCTGATCCTGAAAAAACTGAATTAACCACTCAGCAACTTCAATTCGGTAAGGATCTGTTTACAGATAAAGAAGCAAACGTTAATGGAATTATTAAATCCACCACAGGTTTAAACACATCATTCAGCTATTATGATTCTGCATTCGTAAAAATTTATCTCCTGAATATAGAGAAATCATACTATCTCTATCACAAATCTCTTAAGGATTATAACAGAGGTGAGAATCCATTTTCCGAGGTAACACCTGTCTATTCGAATATTACCGGAGGACTCGGAATTTTTACATCCTATACATCCGATTCATTGATTTACCGCCTCAAATAATAATATATGAAGCAGTTACCTTAATATGCAGTGTCTTTCTGAATTCGTGATTATATGATACTTAACATACTTTAACAATGATTAACATTACATTAACGTTTCCCTGTGCAACAAATTTGGTTTCTTTACGTCTATAAATTGTAAATAGTCTATTCAAAGGCCGTCCGGCCAATTCTACGATCAGGTTTATAGTTAATCGCGGGAAGGACACTGCCAGGTGTCCTTCTCCTATTTTACACACATTATGATATATTTGCACTTTTCATTTTTCAGGTGAAATCATTTTTGTATTTTGCGTACCTCTTTAACTTTAATAAATATGCAAAAATTGTTATTTATACTTTTAACCGGAATTTTTGTCTTTACAGGATGTAAAAAAGAGATGAAAAGCGACAATCCTTTTTTTAATAAGTGGGATACCCCTTTTGAGGTACCACCATTCGATCAGATCAAGGCAGCCCATTTTATGCCGGCATACCTGAAATCATTTGATGAACAGAAAAAAGAGATCAGGGCAATAATCAATAATCCGAAGGAACCAACTTTCAATAATACAATTAAGGCGCTGGAATACAGCGGCCAGTTACTCACAAGGGTGAGCAGGGTTTTCGGAAGTCTTAATTCAGCCCATACAAACGACTCTCTCCAGGCTATAAATATGGAGGTTGCTCCCATTGCATCAAAGCACAGGGATGATATAAGCCTGAATGACAGTCTTTTCCAGAGAGTAAAGTCGGTTTATGAAAATAAGGACAAATTCAAACTCACCGAAGAAGAACAGAAAGTTCTGGACGATACCTATAAGAGTTTTGTAAGAAGCGGGGCTGCATTATCGCCTGAAGATAAGGACAAGCTCAGGAAAATAAATGA
>DNOQ01000394.1:1595-2493 GCA_003501665.1 Bacteroidales bacterium
TATTCCGGAAAACGTGATCTGAGGGAAAAGCTTTTCACTGCATATTTCATGAAAGGAGACAACGACAATGACAGGGATAACAAGGAGATCTGCAGCAGAATTGTAGATCTGAGAGTTCAAAGGTCGAAGCTTCTCGGATATGACACTTATGCCGATTATGTTCTTGAAAGGAATATGGCAAAGACACCTGAAAGGGTCTTTGATTTTCTAACAGAGATCTGGAATGCTGCACTCCCGGTTGCAAAAGCAGAAGCGGCAGCACAACAGGAGATCATAAGGCGTGAGGGCGGGAAATTCAAACTTGAACCCTGGGACTGGTGGTATTATTCCGAAAAGATCAAGAAGGAGAAATATGACCTGGATGATGAACTTACCCGTCCATATTTCAAACTTGATAATGTGATCGACGGAATGTTCTATGTTGCAAACAGGCTTTACAGGCTTGAATTCACAGTAAGAAATGACATACCGAAATATCATCCTGATGTAAAAACCTTTGAAGTAACGCGCGACGGAAAGCATGTGGGAGTGCTGATGATTGACAATTTTCCGCGTCCCTCAAAGCGGAGTGGTGCATGGTGCGGTGCTTACAGGGGACAGAGCCGTGATATAAAAGGCAAAATGATCACTCCCGTTGTAACAATGGTCACCAATTCAACACCCCCGACCGGTGATAAACCTTCACTTATGACTGCCTATGAAGCAGAAACACTTTTCCATGAATTCGGGCATGCACTTCACCAGCTTCTTTCCAATTCCACATATCCTGGTGTATCAGGAACATCCGTTCCACGCGATTTTGTGGAGCTTCCTTCACAGATAATGGAGCACTGGGTATTTGAACCTGAAGTGCTGAAAGTATATGCCAGACACTATCAGACGGGGGAAGTCATTCCCG
>DNOQ01000394.1:2544-4267 GCA_003501665.1 Bacteroidales bacterium
CCGCAGACCTCAATATAAGAGCGTTTGAGAAACAGGTACTTGACAAATACGGGTTGATCGCGGAGATAAAGCCGAGATACAGAACTACCTATTTCAGTCATTCCATGGGTGGAGGTTATGCCGCAGGGTATTACAGCTACTACTGGAGTGAAATGCTTGATGCTGATGCCTTCCAGGCTTTCAAGGAGACCGGTGATATATTCAACAGGGAAATCGCTGCAAAATTTGAGAACGAAATCCTCTCCAAAGGCGGCACAAGAGATCCCTTAAAAATGTGGATTGCTTTCAGGGGTAAGGAACCCGGTATAGATGCATTGCTCATCAACAGAGGCCTTAAATAATCCCTATTATTGAGGCAATAATTTTTCTAACTTATATTTCATATCCTTTGTGTATCCTTTGAAATCCTTAGTGCGCCTTTTTTTTACCACCAAGGGACTCAAAGGTCATCACTAAGGATCACAAAGGATTACAGTAAATTAGCAATATTTAGGAATTAAACGGATTAAAATGAAAAGATCTTCAGGTCTTATTGTTACTTTAATTCTCCTTACATTTTCATGTACAATAAATTCACAGGAAAATTACGAAGCAAAGCTTCTTGATCAGTTTCACAAGATTACAAGCGAAGAGATGATGAGCTGGCTCGAAAAGCTCTGCGCTCCGGAATATAAAGGCAGATTTACGGGTACTCCCGAATATATTGCCGCGGCAGAATGGGTCGCCGGAAAATTCGGGGAATGGGGAGTAAACCCTGCAGGCGAAAACGGCAGTTACTTCCAGTGGTTTGATCATCCATATACTGTTGTGAACGACATAGGAAGCCTTTCCATGAAAATATTCCTTCCCGACGGATCTGCCATAACCAAAAACTATGCATATCCCGATGATTATTATCCCGGCATGAACTCGGGAAACGGTGAAATAACTGCAGAAGTTGTTTTCGCAGGATTCGGGGTTACGGCTCCGGAACTGAACTATGACGATTTTAAGGGTATTGATGTAAAGGGAAAGATCGTTCTTGTTAACCGCGATGTGCCCCATACCAATCCGCGGGATCCTGAATATCAGAAATGGGTGGGATATTGCTACCATCAATACAAACTGGAGAATGCTGTTAAACACGGAGCTTCCGGATTCCTTTACATCGACGGAGCATCGGCGAATCCCAATATTTCGTACGATCCGTCAATTATCGTTGCAGGTATTGGTCCCGAGCCTCTTAAAGATATATTTGCGGGTCTGAAGAAAACCAATGAGGATCTGGTGTTGCAGATGAGGAAAACCTTTAAACCTGCCTCTTTCAATACCAAAAAGGTAATGACAATCAAGGCTAATACAACCAGGTTTCCCGATGGAAAATCCTGTAATGTGGTCGGAATGATTGAAGGTACTGATCCGGTACTGAAAAATGAATCAATAATAATCGGTGCACATCTTGATGCAGTCGGCCAGGCCGGCAAAATAGTGAGTGGCGCTCTTGACAATGCAAGTGGTGTGGTGGATATCATGGGAGCTGCAAAAGCTATGGCCCTGTCGGGAATAGAATTGAATAGATCTGTGGTATTTGTATTTTTCGGCGGTGAGGAAAATGGCCTGATAGGCAGTAAACTACATGCTCTTAATCCTGTATTTCCAAAAGAAAAAGCTGTAACATTCATCAATCTCGATATGGTCGGCAACGGTACGGGGTTGGCTGTAAATGCTTCCAGCCCCTATAAAC
>DNOQ01000284.1 GCA_003501665.1 Bacteroidales bacterium
AAACCCTGCGCACCCCCGGTTATAATAGCAATCTTATTATTAAGCTTATTATCAGGTTTCCTCTTCTGAATTACTTTTCTCCTGTAATTTATAACCTCCCACTGGTCGATAAATGCCACCTGGTCGGGAGACAGGAATTTTGTCCCTCCGCAGAACGACGAATAATAACTTGTTTTTATAAGGTCTTCATATACATCGAGCACTATTTCAGCAGAGGCTACTGAATCATCAATTGCAAAAACTCCAATGTTCTTTATAATCAATATTTTGGGAGGATATCCGTATTCATTTAAAAAGCGCGGCAGCTGCTGCCTGAATGAATCCAGTATTTTGCCGGCTGTTGAAGTCTGGTCAATATACATGTATCTTGCTTTACAATAGACTATCATATCAGGTGTGAGCGGCAAAGAAATCCTATGAAATTCCTGATGATTCTGATAGTAGTTTGCTATCAGGGTGTTACTCCGGAACCTGACAATCCTGGGATTTTCTTCTGAAAGCATCATCCGTATCGCAGGAAGCACCTTATTTAATACGGGATTATATGGCAGCGGGATGATTTCCGGGAGAGGCTGGATAATTGATTTAATACCTGAAATAATATTCTCATATATGCTTTTTATCTCTTCTGTTGAATCAGCACTTACAAATGATCCGTGATTTTCAAGAAAAATAATTTTTGGATCCACTGAATGTTTTTCACGATAGGCTTTTATTTCTGATTCAAGTTTCTTGAATAATGTATATCCCGGATTTGTGTAAGGTATAAACATAGCTTTTTCCCCGAAAAGATGAATTGTCAGATTCCTTGCATTTCTGCTGCAAAGAATACCGTTAATGATGGCAGGGTGGAGGTGAACTACAAACTTATACTGAATAAGTTCATGCAGTGAAGTTTCAACCGAAGGTCTTTTATTATTTGCTGAATCCGATACAATACTGGAGAAAAGATCATTCTTCACCTGATCCTCCCTGGTAATTTCATCCTCGGAATATTTCTTCTGAGAAATGATTTTGAGTTTTTCCCTGCTTAATGCTACCAGACCCTCTTCATTAAGGTCGGCAAGTGAGTACCCGCTGGCTTTGATCCAGATAGTCTGTTCATCCTTAAATGATGTATTACCTCCGCCGGCAATGACATAATCCTTATCATTACCGTAATATGTTGAAATTTCAAGCAATTTCCGGATTTCCGGTTTCATATTCTCTGTGATTTTGTAAAAAGAACTCAATAACCATCCGGCCCAGGTGTGAAAGCTCCCTGATCTGAGAAATACTGGGGTTTCCATCAGGCAGAACGTATCCCTGCCTGCCCTTTGCTCTCAGGTATTGGTGAGCCGCTATAATACATATACCTTCCCATGCTATATGCTTAATTTCACTGTCAATAATCGTTGATCCTCTTGCCGTTACTGTAAGGGGTATCAACTCAGGGGTATTATGTTCAGTTCCGAATGAGATTATAAATCCTTTGTTATGGAAAAACTTCACGAACTCTTTAAGTATTTCAGGATCATTCCTTCCCGGAATCAGTTCAATGCAACCTATTTTCATTGAACCCAGAGTTTCACACAGTATTTCGGGATCTTTCTCAAATTCAGTAAAATTGCCCATTACATCGTCAAGCAAAACCGGGTAGCATGGTATCCCGCCTGCTTTAAGAATCATACCGACAATTTTTCTTAGTTCAAGAAAGGACCTTTCATCTTCTTCAACAAAGGCCGGTCCGCCGCTCCTCAGGAGATTTGACCGGATTTCGTTTTCCAGGGCAGCATGATTATCCAGGCCGGCTTTAGATTTTTTGCCTCCATAAAGAGTTTCTATAAAATGGATCTGATCTTCAGGGCTGTTGAAATTCTCAGCAGCCAGGTGCCTGATTGCTTTTGCCAGATGCCGCTCACGTACCAGATCGTGGGCAAATCTGTTTTTTACACTATCATAAGTGATGGTTAATGAAGGATTTATTGACCGCAACAACTCATTCAGCTTAAAGATCATGGCTTTGATCTGAAGCTGACTTTCATTAATGACCGATTGGAGCCTTAACCTGTTGAACCAACCCGGATTAAAAGGGTAATCAAGGCCTTTTCCGCTGAAATAAATTCTTCCCGGATTATTTGGATCGTTGATCCTGATACCTTTTTTTTGCTCCTTTTTAAGGAGTCCTATAAATTCGATATTAAATAATGGAAAAATATTGTTCCGGAGCGATCCTTTGTAAAATTCTTCATATCCGTCAGCAACAAAAAAATCATTAATGCCAAGGACAGCAATATTCTCATCCCTGGCCATTGAAAATACTGTATTCAGGTTAGAAAATGCACTGAAGGAATATGGAGTATGTATGTGTCCATTTGCTTCCCTGAAATCAGGAAATTTTAATTGAGAAACTTTCTTTCTGAGTTCAGAAGGTGAAGGAAATTCTGAAAGAAAATGGTTCATTATTTTGGTTTTACTGAGGTTTTATCTGATTTGATAAATCGGGATCTGTGGTTCTTTGCTTTAAACAGATTGCCTGAAAAGTTTGTTCAATTCCTGGATTCTTGATTTTGTCAAAGGCTTTTTCTTTCCTGTAATCTCAGTTATAAAAGTCATTTTTGCAGCATTTCCAAGGACTTCAAGTTTGTCGAATGCCTGAAGAAGTCCCTTGCCTGTGGTGAGGATGCCATGATTTTCAAGCAATAGAATATCAGACTTCAGGGCTCCATCGGCTGCAAGTGAAGCTAACTCTTTTGTCCCCATCAACGCATACGGTATAAACAAAGGGTCACCGCAAATGGCCCTTGCCTCTGCCGTGAGATTAGTGTCAATATTAAACTTCATTGCCGTATAAGCTGATGCAACAACAGGATGTGCATGAACTATTGCATTGACATTTTTCTTCTTTCTGTAAATTGAAAGGTGCATTTCATGCTCAATAGAAGGTTTCAGTCCGGGAGTAAGGTTCTCACCATTAATATCCATTATCCCCACCTCTTTCCACCGCATCCTTCCTTTGTCGGTAG
>DNOQ01000236.1 GCA_003501665.1 Bacteroidales bacterium
CGATATTATTCTGATCACACCCTCAGCTACCGACAAAGGAAGGATGAGGTGGAAAGAGGTGGGGATAATGGATATTAATGGTGAGAACCTTACTCCCGGACTGAAACCTTCTATTGAGCATGAAATGCACCTTTCAATTTACAGAAAGAAGAAAAATGTCAATGCAATTGTTCATGCACATCCTGTTGTTGCATCAGCTTATACGGCAATGAAGTGTAATATTAACACTAATCTCACGGCAGAGGCAAGGGCCATTTGCGGTGACCCTTTGTTTATACCGTATGCGTTGATGGGGACAAAAGAGCTAGCTTCACTTGCAGCCGATGGAGCCCTGAAGTCTGATATTCTATTGCTTGAAAATCATGGCATCCTCACCACAGGCAAGGGACTTCTTCAGGCATTCGACAAACTTGAAGTTCTTGAAAATGCTGCAAAAATGACTTTGATAACTGAGATTACAGGAAAGAAAAAGCCTTTGACAAAATCAAGAATCCAGGAATTGAACAAACTTTTCAGGTAATCTGTTTAAAGCAAAGAATCACAGATCCCCACTTATCAAATCAGATAAAACCTCTGCAAAAACCAAAATAATGAACCATTTTCTTTCAGATTTTCCTTTACCTTCTGAACTCAGAAAGAAAGTCTCTCAATTAAAATTTCCTGATTTCAGGGAAGCAAACGGGCACATACATACTCCATATTCCTTCAGTGCATTTTCTGACCTGAATACAATATTTTCAATGGCCAGGGATGAGAATATTGCTGTCCTTGGCATTAATGATTTTTTTGTTGCTGACGGATATGAAGAATTTTACAAAGGATCGCTCCGGAACAATATTTTTCCATTATTTAATATCGAATTTATAGGACTCCTTAAAAAGGAGCAAAAAAAAGGTATCAGGATCAACGATCCAAATAATCCGGGAAGAATTTATTTCAGCGGAAAAGGCCTTGATTACCCTTTTAATCCGGGTTGGTTCAACAGGTTAAGGCTCCAATCGGTCATCAATGAAAGTCAGCTTCAGATCAAAGCCATGATCTTTAAGCTGAATGAGTTGTTGCGGTCAATAAATCCTTCATTAACCATCACTTATGATAGTGTGAAAAACAGATTTGCCCACGATCTGGTACGTGAGCGGCATCTGGCAAAAGCAATCAGGCACCTGGCTGCTGAGAATTTCAACAGCCCTGAAGATCAGATCCATTTTATAGAAACTCTTTATGGAGGCAAAAAATCCAAAGCCGGCCTGGATAATCATGCTGCCCTGGAAAACGAAATCCGGTCAAATCTCCTGAAGAGCGGCGGACCGGCCTTTGTTGAAGAGAATGAAAGGTCCTTTCTTGAACTAAGGAAAATTGTCGGTATGATTCTTAAAGCAGGCGGCATACCATGCTATCCGGTTTTACTTGACGATGTATTGGGCAATTTTACTGAATTTGAGAAAGACCCCGAAAAACTGTGTGAGACTCTGAGTTCACTTAAAACAGGTTGCATTGAACTGATTCCGGGAAGGAATGACCCTGAAATACTTAAAGAACACGTGAAGTTTTTCCATAACAAAGGATTTATAATCTCGTTCGGAACTGAACATAATACCCCTGAGATGATACCCCTTACGGTAACGGCAAGAGGGTCAGCGCTTATTGACAATGAACTGAAGCATATAGCATGGGAAGGCATCTGTATTATGGCGGCTCATCAATACCTGAGAGCAAAGGGCAGGCAGGGATACGTTCTGCCTGATGGAAACCCCAGTATCTCTCAGATCAGGGAGCTTTCACACCTGGGCCGGATGGTTATTGAGTTTTTTTTACAAAATCACAGAGAATATGAAACCGGAAATCCGGAAATTGCTTGAAATTTCAACATATTACGGTAATGATAAGGAGTATGTCATTGCCGGTGGAGGTAATACATCATTTAAAGATGAACAGACTATCTGGATCAAAGCCAGCGGGTATTCACTTGCCGGCCTTGACGAAGAGGACCTGGTAACATTAAGCAGGGAAAGACTCAAAATCATTTCTCAGAAGAAATATTCCGACGATGAAATTGCCAGGGAGGATCAGGTGAAGAGTGATCTTTTCTCCAGTATTGTATCGGATTCAGGAAATAATAAAAGACCTTCGGTTGAAACTTCACTGCATGAACTTATTCAGTATAAATTTGTAGTTCACCTCCACCCTGCCCTCATTAACGGTATTCTTTGCAGCAGAAATGCAAGGAATCTTACACTTCAGCTTTTCGGGGAAAAAGCTATGTTTATACAATACACAAATCCGGGATATACATTATTCAAGAAACTTGAATCAGAAATAAAAGCCTATCGTGAAAGGCATTCAATGGATCCAAAAATTATTTTTCTTGAAAATCACGGATCGTTTGTAAGTGCTGATTCAACAGAAGAGATAAAAAGCATATATGAAAATATTATTTCAGTTTTTAAATCAATTATCCAGCCTCTCCCGGAAATCATTCCGCTGCCATATAATCCCGTATTA
Organism: Bacteroidales bacterium; assembly: GCA_003501665.1. Taxonomy (GTDB): domain Bacteria; phylum Bacteroidota; class Bacteroidia; order Bacteroidales; family VadinHA17; genus LD21. Next base: position 2,503 of record DNOQ01000236.1, read on the forward strand.
AATAAGGTGCTTCCTGCGATACGGATGATGCTTTCAGAAGAAAATCCCAGGATTATCAGGTTCCGGAGTAACACCCTGATAGCACACTACTATCAGAATCATCAGGAATTTCATAGGATTTCTTTGCCGCTCACACCTGACATGATAGTCTATTGTAAAGCAAGATATATGTATATTGACCAGACTTCAACAGCCGGCAAAATACTGGATTCATTCAGGCAGCAGCTGCCGCGCTTTTTAAATGAGTACGGATATCCTCCCAAAATATTGATTATAAAGAACATTGGAGTTTTTGCAATTGATGATTCAGTGGCCTCTGCTGAAATAGTGCTAGATGTATATGAAGACCTTATAAAAACAAGTTATTATTCGTCGTTCTGTGGAGGGACAAAATTCCTGTCTCCCGAGCAGGTGGCATTTATCGACCAGTGGGAGGTTGAAAATTACAGGAGAAAAGTAATACAGAAGAGGAAACCTGATAATAAGCTAAATAATAAGATTGCTGTTATAACCGGGGGTGCGCAGGGTTT
>DNOQ01000049.1 GCA_003501665.1 Bacteroidales bacterium
GGTCAAGGGTTCGACTCCCTTAATCTCCACAATATTAATTAGTTACAAATATTGAATCCTGTAAACTAAAAGTTTGCAGGATTTTTTTTTACTCTGATTCTTGCATTTCCACCGCAAATAGTCCTGCCAATCAACCCTTTCTCACAATGATTTGGACGAGTCGCCGAATTTTGTTGTTCTATATTTGGAATTTATGTAAAATTTGGTGTTATTGTAATTAGTATAAATGTGTCCGTTGTTATGAAGGCTATTGATATTCGTGTAATAATCACCGGATTGTTTTTTACACTCATATTTAATTCTTGTGAAAAAAAAATACCCCCAACCGTTGAAACCTCACCTGTAATCAATATTATGGGAACGACAGCTGTCAGTGGAGGAACCATTATTGATGGCGGTTCGGAACAGGTTACTGAAAAGGGTGTTTGTTGGAGCACAAACAGTAATCCTACTATTGAAAATTACAAAACCGATAATGGAAACGGTGCAGGGACCTTTGTCAGCTACCTAAGCGGGTTAAATGGAGGCACAGGTTACTATACAAGAGCTTATGCAACAAATGAGGCTGGAACAGGGTATGGCACCGAGTTATATTTTACAACATTAGGGAAAACTCCTTCAGCCACAACACAGGAAGTAACCAACCTTAGAGGAGAAACCGCTACACTTAATGGAATTGCCAATGCAAACCATCTGCCTGCTATGATTACCTTTGAATATGGAGGAACCTCCAATTATGGGATGATGGTTACAGCCTCTCCAGGTTCAATCACAGGAAATTTTTCAGTAGCTGTAAGTGCAGATCTCAAGAATCTCAGGGGGGGTTCTACTTATCATTACAGGATAGTTGCGATTAACGATATTGGGATCACAGTGGGTGACGACATGTCATTCGTAACTAAAGGAGCAGCACCCCTGGTTAAGACATTGGAAGCAACGAAAACAACGCCTTTTACTGCACAACTAAATGGGAGTGTACTCGCTAATGATCTGACAACAGTTGTGACTTTTGAGATTGGAATGACAACCCAGTATGGAATTATTGTAGCGGCTACTCAAAGTCCTGTTAGCGGAACCACATCGGTTGAAGTATCTGCTGAAGCAATAAGTTTAATCAAAAATACCACTTTTCATTACAGGATTGTCGCAACAAACTCTTTAGGTGTTACTTATGGCGATGATGTAACATTTACCGCCAATTACAAAATTGGTGATAATATGCATGGAGGACTGATATTCTATCTGGATGAATCAGGTGAGCATGGCTTAGTTTGCACAACAAGTGATCAGGTTGATAGTCCCTGGGGCTGCGCCGATGTGGCTGGGGCGGGAGGAAAAACAATTGGAACGGGTATGCAGAATACTCTTGATATTGTACTAAGCTGCCCTTCTGAAGGTTATGCTGCCAGGGCATGTTACGATTTAGTATTAAATGGCTATGATGATTGGTTTTTGCCTTCAAGCGATGAGTTAAGTCTTATGTGCTCGAATTTATACGAACATAACCTCGGGGGTTTTTATGGTAACTATTATTGGAGTTCTTCGCAGTATGATGCAAGTAGTTCCTACACCAATAATTTTCTTTATAACTCAACAGTTACGAGAAGTAAGAGTGACACTGCAAGAGTAAGAGCAGTGAGGGCATTCTGATTACATGAAAATGTTTGCTTCGTTACGCTAACGGGGTTTAATTATCTTTGATACAGCGAACAGAAAGACCGTAAAGCTTCTTTAAAGGATAGGCATCAAGCTGTGATACAGATGCCTTTAAGGAAACGCAAACAGCTGTAGTTGTGTCATCATTCTGAACATAAGTTGACCACCAGTTTCCTTGGTAACCCTTTCCCGTGAAACCAGGTTCACTTGACCAAAAACTTATCGTTCTGATGCCGCCTGGCAATGCAGTAAAATGAGATGAATTGTCAGCATATTGGTTCTTAATCCAGTGTTCAGTGCCAGATTCTTTCATTTTTTGACCTGCAATGGCAGTGCCACCCAGAAAGTCACGAAGTTCTGTCCACTCTTCGAATGTGGGGACATGCCAGCCACTTGGGCACAATTTTTCTGTATTGACTGCGTAATAGTTATACAGGGCGCCATAGTCCGGATCTTCATAATCATAATAAAAGCAATAAGCCGGAGTGTAAGAATTGCCCCATCCCCAAATGGAGGTAACGAGCTGGATGTCAGTATTATCAGAATATTTTTTAACTCTTAAGTTTTCCTTCATCCAGATCTGGTTTCCAATACGAATTGTTGTGTATACATTCCCGGAAACATCTGAAACTGTCCCATAATATGTGATGAAGCTCTTGGTTTCCCCATATGCTGTGCCAACACTGTTTATCGCATATGCCCGATAATAATACTCTGTTCCCGGTTTAAGGTTCTCAATCAAAGTTTGATAAACTCCAATTTCAAAGTCAAGGGGAACAGTAACTTTGTCTGTCACAGGATTATCAACAGTATCAATGAAGAATCCCTTCTCAACTAACTGCGATGCTCCATTCTTTACAATCCATCCGCTAACAGAAGCCTTAGTATGGCTGGTCGAAATAAGATCCATTGTGATTACTTCCGGAAGCACCGGAGATGTGATAAATGTAACTTCATTCCCATACATCACAAAATAACCTCCCATCCCGGGGATGCTGAAGATAGCATACGACCGGACATGATAAATAATCCCGACTCCCAATCCTGTCAATTCTGCAGTGAAAGCGCCATTATTAAGTGCACATGGCACTACAGCGTCCTCTATTGTTGGAACATCATTATCATTATAACAAATGCCAATGGATTTTATGTTAATACCGTCACCATATTGAAAAAAACCTCCACAAACAGCACTGGACAGTGTAATGGAGGATACTTCTGAAGTTGTAATTGAAGGCATGTCAGGAAATGTCGTAAAGTAAATTGTCTTACCATACCCGACTCCTTCACTGTTTATGGCATATGCCCTTGCAGCGTAGGCGGTGGCAGGCTCGAGTCCGGAAAGTAAGCCTGAAAAACTATTTTCAGTGAATGAACCTTGAGTCTTACTATCATTAACGGTAGGATCTGCAAATTTACCCCAGCAAATCCCTGCCTCTGAGACGGGTGCTCCTCCATCGCTTAAAATTGCCCCTTCGCATATGGCTGAATTATTGGAAATTTCAGATACAATAAGAGTATCGACGGTGGGAATATTTTCCTTTTCGCAACCCGGTATCAGAATCAGAATTATGCAATACAATATTATTTTGCATTTACACTTCACAAGATCACAAATTAACCGATGAGACAATGAATCAAAAATATGAAAAAATTGATTTCCTTTAATCTACAGGCGGTGTATTTTATAAAAGCAATCTGATTAGAGAGGAGGTTACCATTAAGGGCGGAAGATTATGCTACGGGTGAAAGCCGGGGCAGTTCAGGTTAAAGTCTGGTCTATGCCTGATTGTCACCAGCTTCCCGATGATCCCCCACCACCTGACCTGCCGCCTCCGCCGGAGAAACCCCCGGATGAACCGCCGCCCGAACTCCAGGAACTGCCTGAACCGCCGGATGAAAAAGGAAATCCTCCTATTGACGCTTTGCCTTTCGTCTTAAGATCCGCTTTTGCCTTCTTGTACCATTCTGAATT
>DNOQ01000171.1 GCA_003501665.1 Bacteroidales bacterium
TTGAAGCTTCACTTTTCTGTATCTATGAAGTACTTTTTAGCTATTTCTTTTGAAGTTAAATGCCATGTCTGGAGAATTACGGATCAATCAGGTAAGCTCTGCCTGAATCAATGCTGCTCAATAATCCCGTTAGCTATCGCGATTAGACACCATGTTCCCGGTGGTATAAAAATTAATTATTCAATCAGTTTGTTTATTGACCGTAAAAATACTAATTTTGGTCAGTCTATTAATCATTATATTATGAGAACACTTTTTGAAATATCAGTAAAATCTGTAGAAATGGTGCCTGTAAAAAATATCCGTTCCCGGATTGAGTGGTTTGAGCAGAATGAACGGCTGATAGGAATCAAGGGAAGCAGAGGTGTTGGTAAAACAACCCTTTTACTTCAGTTTGCTAAAAAAAGGTTGCAGGGTGAGAATTATGTCTTTATAAGTCTCGATAATCTTTACTTTACTGAAAACAGACTTTATGATTTTGCGGATGATTTCTCAAAGAACGGTGGCAGATACTTACTGGTTGATGAAGTGCACCACTATCCAAACTGGTCACTTGAACTTAAAAACATATATGACACACTTCCCGATTTAAAGGTTATCTATACCGGTTCATCGCTGCTGCATCTGACTGGTGGCCGGGCTGATCTGTCGAGACGGAGTGTTGTACATACTCTCCGGGGATTGTCATTAAGGGAATATATTTCCTTCTCAGAGAATATTAATTTTCCTGCATTTGAATTGGAGGATATATTACGGGACCATACAGAGATTTCCAAAACAATCTGGGGAAAAATAAAACCAATTAAAAAATACAGAGAGTACATAGAAACCGGTTATTTCCCTTTTTTCCTTGAGGGAAAAGAAAATTACAAAAACAAGTTACTCGAGATAATAAACCAGGTATTGGAGGCAGATCTGCCTTTCGCCGCTAAAATAAGCTACAGTAACATACATAAACTGAAACAGCTGCTTTATGTTATATCGGAAAGTGCTCCATTTAAGCCGAATATTGAGAAGCTTAGCGAGAGAATTGGTATTTCAAAAAATACCCTGAAAGACTATCTGCATTATATGAACGATGCCCTTCTCATTAACCTGTTGCACAGGGAAAGTAAAGGTATAAGCAGATTAACCAAACCGGAAAAGATATATCTGCACCACCCCAACCTGATGATTGCCATACAAGGTTCTTCTGCGGATACCGGGAATCTCCGGGAAACATTTTTTCACAACCAGGTCTCGAATAACCATCAGGTTAATTACACGGATAAAGGTGATTTTCTGGTAAATAATAATTATGTATTTGAAATTGGAGGAAAGAACAAAACATCCAGGCAGATATCGGGTATCAAAAACTCATATCTCGCTTTAGACAACATTGAAACCGGAAACAGAAATGAAATCCCCTTGTGGCTTTTTGGTTTTTTATACTAAAATTTAAAGTGAAGCTCCGCCTTCACTTTTCTGTATTTGCATAAAATCATTCAGTTATGCTTTTAAATTAAGATTAGCAAAGAGATTCAGGGATATAAGTAACAAGCTTCTTCTGAAACAGAGTTACTCTATCTAACTTCTTGATCCCGTCCCGATAGCTATCAGGAGCTATCGGGACTCCGTGCAACTCCGTGCAACTCCGTGGTAAAATAACAAAATATATCAATTTTCAAATGCAACTTCTTTCCCGGTCAGCCTAATTCTTCCGGTAAGAACCTGTGTGCACTGCGGATCAAGGTAACCTTTGAACCCTGGTTGTTTGCCTCCGACGGATAATGTAAACCAGCCTGGCTCAATAACTCTTGTATCTTTTTTATTGATAATGGAGAACTGTCTGGGCTCAAGAATGAATTCCACATCCCTGCTTTCTCCGGGTTTGAGTGTTATCCTGCTGAAACCCTCAAGCTGGCGGATCGGTCTGGTAGTCGAAGCTTTCTCATCTGTGAGATAAAGCTGAACAACCTCATCTCCTTCAACTTTCCCGGTATTTGTAACCTTTATAGTCACCTTCACCTTTTCGCCGGTAACAGCCTTTTCAGGTACAGACGGATCACTGTAGCTGAATGTTGTATAGCTGAGACCATAGCCGAAAGGATAGAGTGGTTCCTGGCTGAAGAACCTGTATGTTTTACCAGGCATATCGTAGTTTTCGAAAGCAGGTATCTGATCAATCGATTTATAATATGTTACAGGAAGTCTCCCTCCCGGATTATAATCACCAAAAAGGACATCAGCTACTGCATTCCCACCCTGCTGACCGGGATAACCTGCAAGAAGAACTGCAGCTGCTTTCTCCTGTGCCTTGTTTACACTGAGAGCGCCTCCATTCAGCAGAACCACTATAACCGGTTTTCCGGTAGCTGCAACAGCATCAAGAAGTTGTTCCTGCATTGCCGGAAGATTAAGATTTGTCCGGTCTCCTCCGAGAAATCCTTCAATCTTCACAGGCATCTCTTCACCCTCAAGACGCTGTGAAAGTCCCAGTACAAGAATAGTTGCATCAGCAGTCTTTGCTGCATTTACTGCTTCTCCGATAAGATCCGGCCGCGGGGGTGCCCATAAAAGCTTCATATCTGCATCACCACCCAGGTTCCTGTATAAAACTTCAATCTTATATTTATTTCCTGCCTTCAGATCCAACGAATACTCTTTGTGAAATGCATGATGCTCATTCCTGTCGGAAATGATCCTTTTACCGTCAAGCAGTATCTCATAGCCCAGTGAACCCCAGCTGCCGATCGCATAGGTACCTGAAACGGGAGGTAACAGATAAGTTGTCCATCTCACTCCAAAATTATCATCAGGTATATCAAAACGGGGAGAAAAATGTTCCCAGTAAAAATTTATCTGATCATCAACTCTCGTAAAAACAGGTTCTCCTTTCATTTCCCGGTTGTTGAAATATTCGCCGTAAACTCCCTGTTTGCCCTCAGGTGTCTGAAGATAACGTGAAGGTATAACTGTAAGATTATGGATCCCTTCGGCAAGATCACTTCCTTCTGCATAAATTATTTTAGTATCTGGCCTCACTTTATTCTTAATACCTCTGAGAACTGTTACAGGATCTTTCGGAATGCCATTATAATTTCCGATGAGAGCTTCAAAATTATCGGCATTCGGTCCGATAACGGCTATAGTTTTTATTTCTTTTTTAAGAGGCAGTATATTGTTATTGTTTTTCAGAAGAACAATTGATTTCTGTGCCGCAATCCTCGAAAGTGTATTATTATAATCAGAGCAATTGACAAAAAACGGAATTTGCGCGTAAGGGACCATTTCATCGGGATCAAACATTCCCAGCTTAAATCTTGCAGAGAAGACTCTTTTTACTGCCATATCGATATCTGATTCGGTTAATAATCCTCTTTTGTAAGCAGCCATAAGGTTTCTGTAATCCACACCACATTCGAGATCGGTGCCGGCTTTGACTGCCTGTGCAGCAGCTTCAGCTGCATCTTTTGCAAATTTTGTGAATTTATAAAAATCGCTTATTGCCCAGCAGTCGGAGACAATATAACCTTTAAAGCCCCATTCATTTCTGAGTATCCCGTAAAGGATCGGGTTGGCACAACAGGGAAAATCCCTGAACATATTGTATGCTCCCATCACCGAGTAAACCCCGGCATCCATTACCAGTGTACGGAATGCCGGCAAATAAGTCTCCCTCAGATCAACCTCACTGACCTTTGCATTGAACGAATGACGTAGTGGTTCCGGACCTGAATGAACCGCATAATGCTTTGCAGTAGCCACTGTTTTCAGGTATTTCGGATCGTCACCCTGCATCCCTTTAACGAACTGTAATCCCATCCTTCCGGTCAGGAAAGGATCCTCTCCGTAGGTTTCATGACCTCTTCCCCAACGAGGGTCGCGGAAAATATTGATATTCGGGGACCAGAATGTGAGACCCTGGTAGATCCCTGTTTTTCCCCTCCTCTGAAATTCATGATATTTTGCACGTGCTTCATCGGAAACAGCATTGGCCACATTGAACATCAGTCCTTCATCCCATGAGTTGGCAATAGTTATCGATTGCGGGAAAACCGTTGCAAAACCAGCTCTGGCAACACCATGCAATGCCTCGTTCCACCAGTTATAGGAAGGGATGCCAAGCCGGGGTATTGCCGGCGCTGTGTATACCAGCTGATCGGCTTTCTCTTTAAGCGTCATCTTTGAAACCAGATCATTAACCCTCTCCTCAACAGAAAGCGAATGATCCTGAAAAGGATGCTTCACAGGAGGCTCCTGTGCTATTGCATAATACGATAAATTAGCAATGCAGAATAATAAACAGATAGAAATTGTTTTCTTCATGATGATAGTATTTTTAAGCTATATTTTCACCAGTGTCCGACTAAATTTATTGAGTGCGAGCTAAAATACTGGTTTTAATTAAATTTAAATACAGGTCGCTCCTACGGAGCTAAAATATATGGAGAGAACTCATTTCTACAAACAGTTCACTCCTAAGGAGTTTGGCTTTTTAGAGTCCCGTTAGGGACGGACTGTTTATAGAAATTAATCATAAACATAAAAATGAGCCCCATCGGGGCGACATGTAATCAAAAAATCAATAATTAAAACTCAAACTTGATAAATTTAATCGGACACTAATGAAATAAAATTATCAATGTGATCGACTCAGAGTCTCCCGTTAATTTATAATCATTTTACCTTAAACTCACCTCTCAGCCGGATGCTTTCCGATGAGCTTCCTACCATAACCTCAAAAACTCCCGGTTCAACAACACTGTTCATATTCCTGTCGAGGAATGAAAGGTGATCAGGTTTGATAGTAAACTCAACCTTTTTCGTTTCTCCGGGATTAAGTTTAACTTTCTCAAAACCTTTAAGCTCCTTCACCGGTCTTGTTACCGAACTTATAACATCTCTAAGGTATAGCTGAACCACGTCTGAGCCATATCTCTTACCTGTATTGGTTACATCCAGACTTATATGAAATTCACCTTCCGGACCGTTTTCCTCAGGATTGATTTCAAGGTTACCATATTCAAAGGTTGTAAAACTCAATCCGTAACCGAATTCCCATAAAGGTGTTGCCGGCATATCTGCATAGGCTTCTCCCCAGCCATCTTTTATCCAGTGTTCCTTCGAAGGTTTATGATTATAATAGACAGGCAACTGTCCTGAGTGCCTGGGGAAAGTTATTGGCAGACGTCCTTCCGGATTAAAATCACCGAAAAGAACATCTGCAACTGCTTTCCCTCCCTGTTCACCACAGTTCCAGGCCTCAACAATCGCCGGCACATTTTCTGCTGTCCACCTAATTGATAAAGGCCTTCCGTTGATGAGGACAACGATCACGGGTGTACCGGTACTGTAAACCGCCCTGATAAGGTCCTCCTGCATACCGGTCAGGTCGAGACTTGCCACATCATAGCCTTCACCGTTAGTTTCCGGTTTAGTCTGGGATTCCCCGACAACTACAATGGCGATATTTGAACTTTTTGCGGCTCGCTGTGCTTTCGCGATCTCATTCAATTCGTTACCAATAATATTGCATCCCTTTACATAAGTGATCTTTGTCTTAT
>DNOQ01000624.1 GCA_003501665.1 Bacteroidales bacterium
TCCTGCCCTCTTGACAGATCTGTAACAACTTGTACCGCGACCGCGCCAGTGCTCGTTTTAAGGCCCTGTATACCACGATAAATACACTACTTTCTATCAAACCTGTACCCCCGTCACTCGCTACGCTCGCACGGGGCAGACGCGACACGCGTAATGCTCAATAAAATTTGTACCTGACCATCCTTCGAACTCCGTAGCTTTTTTTGACAGCCGTAGCCTTGGCGTAGGCTGTAGCGAAGGAGTTCCTTGCACCGTGACAGCTTTCCCCTCCTTCGCGAAAAGAAAACGCTTCGGAGGGCAAAGTCGGCTAAAGTACCAGCCCGCCAGCTGGCGGGTGCCCGGTGCTTGAGTCGGGTAACACAACCTCCCCATATTGCCGGGCCGTCAGATTGTCTAAAAACCTTGCTTATATGTTAATAACTAAGGCACTGTTGATATCTCAAAAACCCCTGGATTTTGTACCTTAACTATATGAAATTCATCCAGGGACATAACAGAAATCGGATCCATCTTTCCCCGGTTTCGCTTGATCAATCTATCGATCCCGAAAATGAAGTCCGGATAATCGACCTTTTCGCTGAAAGCCTTTCAATTAAAGATTATGGATTCAGAATGGACTTTCAGGAAAACGGTCGACCGGCTTACCATCCCTTAGATCTGCTTAAACTATTTATTTACGGGTATCTGAATAAGGTTCGTTCATCACGAGACCTGGAAAAGGAATGTAAACGGAACATCGAGGTGATGTGGCTTTTAAGAAGTTGCTTACAATGTTCAGACCACTGTTGATGCAAAGAACAATATACCAATTGATTACAAGGTTATGAACCAGAACGACAGCAGGGCGATGGGTAACATGGTTCAAAGGGCAAAAAGCATTCTGCGCAACAATGATTTCACAGCTTTATATGATAAGGATTATCACACCGGATCAGAGTTAAAGACGGCCCAGTAACTGGGTATTGAAAACATAGTTGCGATACCTGATGTTCCCTTAACGAGCCAGGTACCAAATCATAATTACAATTATGAAAAGTTTATTTATGATCCTGACTCAGATACATACATCTGTCCGCAGGGTGAGGTTCTCAGAACAAATGGCAAGTGGTATAATACTCATGGCAGGAGGAACATTTTTATTTCCTTTAAGCAATCTATCGTTTAAATCGCTTTAGATTGACCTTAAAACAGCCGCGAAAAACAGTTTTGAGACAGACTGCCGTTAGGTGCTAACTCAGAACCCGTCTACTGATTGAAAACTTTTCATTGAAAATTTTGTAATTTCAATAAACTATACGTATATTTGTAAAATATTTACTACGTACAATGGACACAAAATTAACATTGAGCATTGATAAAGATGTAGCCCGCAGAGCAAAACTCTATGCCAGGAGCAAAGGTAGAAGCCTTTCAGACTTAGTTGAGAACTACCTTAAACTTCTCACTAAGAATACTTCAGTTGAAAATTCTGAATATACTCCAAGGGTAAAATCACTACTCGGGTGCATATCTCTTCCCGAGGACTTTGATTACAAAAAGGAGAAAGCAGACTATCTTGCAAAGAAATATCTATAATATGACAGATTTGTTTGTTGACACGGATGTCATTATTGACTTTTTAATAGATAGGAAACCTCATTCAAGAGAAGCTGCTATTATATTCACATTGATAGAACAAAAAAAGTTGAGAGGCTATTCATCTTCGTTGACTTTTAGTAACTTATACTATGTTCTCCGAAAAATTGAAACTCATAGTAAAGTCATTTCAAAACTCGACAGCTTATCAAAGATTTTAAATATTCTCAAAGTAGAGGAACGGACTGTAAAAAAGGCATTATCATCAGGATTTCCTGACTTCGAGGACAGCATTCAATACTTTTGTGCTCTTGACAACAAAAAAATTTCTGTAATAGTAACCAGAAATATTAAGGACTATAAAAACTCGGAAATAGCTGTCATGACTCCGGGAGACTACTTAAAAACAGTCAGCACCTAAATAAGGCTTCGTGTGGTCGAGGAACGAGACCTGACATGAAGCCGTGTTGCACGAAATCCCTGCCAGACCTGCATTTGAGAGAATTGGGTTGTTATGGGGAATCAATAAATCAGAGGTACTTCAGAAGAGATGTCAGTGTGTATTTTTCCGGTATCTGACAGCCCGGTAAAGGGTAAATATCCCACTATATATGGTAACAAAGACTAGTTTGCATAAAGTATAGGTATGATTGAACTAAAAGACAAAAAGGTACTCATTACTGGAGGATCACGCGGTATAGGTCCAGTAATAGCTGAATCTTTGAAAATTCGTGGCGCATATGTAGCTCTTGCAGCCCGTTCAGAATCAGGTCTGCAAGATGTCGCAGAACGGTTGTCTAAAACTGGATCAAAAGTATATATCGTGCCAGTTGACTTAAATATTCAATCTCAGCGTGAAATGCTTATTGATTCTGTTTTAAAAGAAGTTGGCACAATAGATATTCTAATAAACAATGCAGGTTTGGAAACAGAAGGAGCCTATGTCGAATTATCCTGGACAGAAATTAAGGAAACAGTTGAAATAAACTTAATAGCTCCTATGGCTCTAGTTCGACTTTTACTTCCTTCAATGTTAAAGAACAAGACAGGTCATATTATTAATATTGCTTCTATCGCTGCCAAGAGTGGTGCACCATATGCTGCAGTCTATTCTGGAACAAAAGCTGGTCTGGCTGAATGGACACGTGGTCTCAGATTAGAGCTTAAAGGAACAGGTATTCACTTTTCAACTATCTTCCCAGGATATGTCAGGGAGGTAGGTATGTTTGCTCGATTTGGTAAGAAATCGCCCTGGATTATTGGATCCTGTTCTCCAGAACAAGTGGCAAAAGCAGTTTTAAAGGCAATCCAAAAAGGTAAAATTGAAGAAATAGTTAACTCCAGACAGTTAAGATATTCTTTTATAATAAATGAATTGTCACCAAAATTAGGTGATTGGCTTATGCAAATATCCGGAGCGGTCGCCTTTCAGCGAAGAAAAATTGGAAAGTAAAAACAAAACTACCTGATACAAAACATGTATTTGAAATAAAAGCGGCACCTGACGGACGGTATAATTAATAAGCTCAGCCTCCGCTACCTCCTCCGCTACCTCCTCCGCTGAAGCTACGGAGGTCAAAGAAAGCTAAGGAGGTCAAAGAGACGGCAAAAACACGCGCCAAACCCTCCTTCGCACGCCATAGCCTTTCTTTGCCAACCGTAGCCATGCGAAGGTTGGGCTAAGGCGTGCCTTGTACCCTGATAAATAACTCCGCTATGCCTCTTAAGGACATAATCATCAAGATAGATAATAAGGATATATTTTAAAATCCAACTTATTCAATTCCTGGCAGAAACTGGAACCTCAATTATCCTCTTATCAATCAATTAAGCTAATTTACATCCTCTTTAATCACGACATATCTACAGTACCTAAGACAGACAATCTTTACCAGAATATTGAAATATCATTCAGGCCGGAATTACTTGACAATGCAGTTGAATTCATCTGGAAATGCTGGGGTGATGACATTTACT
>DNOQ01000119.1:0-404 GCA_003501665.1 Bacteroidales bacterium
ACCTCCCTGCCATTTATTGAAATATCGATTTTCCTGCCATAGCCCATCATAAATTCATCAATGGCATTATCCATCACCTCTTTCAGTAAAACATAAATGCCGTCGTCATGTGATGAGCCGTCTCCGAGTTTCCCGATGTACATACCAGGCCTGAGTCTGATATGCTCCCGCCACTCAAGTGTTTTTATATGTTCTTCTGAATATCCGACTACTGTCATTTTCCGGAAATTTTGCGCAAATATAATTAATTACATCAGTCGCATGCCGCCAATTTTTCAACAATTAAAGTGCATAAATAATTACTGAAAAGTGACAAAAAGATGGTGCCGGGAATATTCATCTGATTGAATGACAATTACATTTTCAGCCAGAATGTTGATAAATGATCAATGTTCAGGACATTG
>DNOQ01000119.1:451-1232 GCA_003501665.1 Bacteroidales bacterium
CTTGCCGGTTCTGACTTTCATCAGAGCATCAGCAATGAAGTTCCTGAATTTAAGTGCCAGTTCGTCACAATTATCCGTTCCGAAAGATTCAGGCGGAACCGGGTCAAACACCCTGATGGTTATATTATGATATCCGCCAAATATCAGGCCATGCTTTGGAAGAATGTTTCCGGTACCCTCAATCAGCACCGGCAAAACTGGTACTTTTGCCNNCATACAATCGAATGCCACCTCCATCATCTTTTCCTTACTATCTTTATTTCCTCTGTCAACAGTAATGTAGTCAGCCATCCTAAGGTACCATCCAAGAACAGGTACTTTCATATTTTCTATCTTGGATATCCATTTAAACCGATAACGCAGGCAGTTTAAAAGAAGAATATCGAGTATCGACTGATGATTTGAAATGATCACATAGGTGGCCCCGTGTACCGCTTTTTCCCTGCCTTCAATANNACCAGTGCCTGGTAAATAAGCAACCAGTGAACAACAGTTCTGTCCCTGTCGAATGGAAGAACAAGAAGCCAGATAATAAAAGTGACCGGGAAGAATATCACCAGAAATGCTATCCCGATTAACCAGATAAGTATTGATTTCAAAATATCCATTTCAGAAGCAGTTCACTGAATTTCTGTTNNAGAGTTAAGAAATTTTTAATATGCTTAATTCATAAATAATTTTAATCTGTTTTCTTCCTTTGTGTTAACTTAGTGATAACCTTTGAGATACCTGATGATTTAAAAAATTTGACTACCAAGCACAAAGGATCCACGAAGTACAT
>DNOQ01000119.1:1311-4092 GCA_003501665.1 Bacteroidales bacterium
CTGTTTGTAGAAATTAATCATAAACAAACAAATGAGCCCCGTAGGGGCGACCTGCATTTAAATATCATTAAAATCAATGGGTTAACTCACATTTAATAAATTTAGTCGGACACTATTGTTAAAAAAACTTAAAAATATCTGATTCCGAAACCGGAATATTGTGATCCAGGAAAATTTTCATCATATCCCCGGGCATGTGTCTGCAACCGGAAAGACTTTTACCGATCCGGGTTATTTCACCGGAGCCCTCAATATCACATTCCCTGATAATGCCCTCCGCTACTGACATACTGCAGGAATATGAAATATTGTTTATCTGAAATCTGCCGGTAAAAATATACCCGGGGCCATAGGCATAATTCCACTCCCATTTTTTGTATTTGTCATTTACCAGTGACCTTATCCCTGTCTCTGCTTCAGGTGACAGTATTGCCGGATGGTTCTCTTTTTCATTCAGGAAAAAGTCCCACATTTGTGAACTGAATTCCTCTGCATCCATCCTTTCTGATAACTTTCCCTTCAGATTCATTACAGGAGCAGGATTAGAATGAACAGCTCTTGTAAGATAGCAGGATGTATCTTTTCTAAGGGATCTCTTCATGGTATCAATATCAGCATTAATAAGAAGAGTTCCGTGATGAAGGACTCTTTCACGGAAAATATGTTCGGCATTACCTGAGATTTTAAAGCCATCACTCTTCAGATCATTTTTACCACCAAATTCCGCGGTTATATTTACAGAAGCAAGGAACTCAATCACCGGTTGTACATATTTCCTGAAATCAACCTGTCTTCCCTTTGCGCTTCGGAGGATAAAAGAAAAATTTATATTCCCGCTGTCATGATATACGGTTCCGCCGCCTGATATCCTGCGTATTACCGGTATATTGTTCCTGGTTACAAACTCTGTATCGGCTTCGCGGTGAGCAACCTGGTGCTTACCTATTATCACCGACGGATCGTTTATCCCTACGATAAAGTACTCTTCCTCTGTATTCTTAAGAAGGTATTCTTCTGTTGCCAGGCTGATGAACGGATCGGATGAACGGAGCTTTATACAGAGCATGAGGAACTGGTTTTAGGATCTCTTTCACCGCCAAGTTTCTTATCTGATATTTTATATAGATTATAGATCCCCCATCCTGTCAATGCACCAAGCAATGATCCGAACAGCACATCGGCGGGATAGTGCACTCCGAGATAGATCCTGCTGTATCCGACTATGGAAGCCCACAGAATTATGAAGACCGAGAACCATCTGTTTTTTATTAAAAGCAGGCTTAAAAGAGCAACATTGAAAGAATTTGCAGCATGTGAAGAAACAAATCCGTAGAGACCTCCGCAATAACAATCCACCAGATGAACCATTTCCCGTATAGCCGGCTCATGGCATGGGCGTAATCGCTTAAAGACATTCTTAAAGAGGTGCACTGATGTCTGATCAGCCACAACCACAGCAAGTATAATGAATGGCAGAAGGAGAAGGAATTTATTTTTATATTTAATTCCTATCCAGACCAGAATCGCAATATACATTGGCACCCATATAATTATCCCACTTATTGCTGACATTACCGAATCCCAGAATGGAGAATTCAATGAATTCAGGAAAAGAAAAAGCTGTTGGTCAATTTTTTCAGGCATAATATCAGTTAATAATTATTTACTGGCGGCTTCCGGTTGCTGGTTGTGTGTTGCCGGTTATGTGTTTCCGTTTAATGGTTACCAGTATTTTGTGATTCTGTGAATCCGCTGATAAGTACCCTCCACAGCAGGTCCTTAAGATGTGAGAGACCTGTTCCTGTAAATGATGAAATGAATACTCCCGGAATACCGGGAAGTTCTTCCCTTAGACCGGCTCTGAGTTCATCATCAAGAAGATCTGATTTGGAGATTGCCAGAACCCGCTTTTTATCGAGAAGCTCCGGATTATATAACCGCAGTTCATTCAGTAATATCTCATATTCCCTCCGGATATTATCAGTGTCGGCAGGAATAACAAAGAGAAGGATTGAATTTCTTTCAATATGACGCAGAAACCTGATTCCCAATCCTTTGCCTTCATGCGCTCCCTCAATGATCCCCGGAATATCAGCCATTACGAATGATCTGTTATCCCTGTAAGAAACAATCCCGAGGTTGGGTGTCAGTGTTGTAAACGGGTAGTCGGCAATTTTAGGTTTTGCGGCAGAGACAACTGAAAGGAGTGTTGATTTGCCTGCATTTGGAAATCCTACAAGTCCGACATCGGCAAGCAGTTTGAGCTCAAAAACATACCGGTTCTCCGATCCCTTTTCACCGGGTTGCGCATACCGGGGTGTCTGATTGGTGGGTGATTTGAAATGGACATTACCAAGTCCTCCCCTTCCGCCTTTTACAAGTATCTTTTCCTCGCCATGGGTTGTTATCTCGAGAATAATGGTCCCGGTATCTTCCGTTTTTGCGACGGTACCGAGGGGTACATCTATGATAACATCATTGCCGTCAGCTCCTGAGGATTGTTGTTTTCCTCCTGTTCCTCCGTGACCGGCAAAAATGTGACGCTGGTATTTCAGGTGAAGGAGGGTCCACATCTGTTCATTACCCCGAAGTATTATATGTCCTCCCCTGCCTCCGTCACCTCCATCCGGACCACCCTTGGGGACAAATTTCTCCCTTCGCAGGTGAGCAGATCCTGCCCCTCCATTTCCCGAACGGCAGAGTATTTTTACGTAATCAACGAAATTGGATGAGGACATGTTACGAGTTATAATTAATGTTTGTCTTTAAAGTGGCATTTTT
>DNOQ01000480.1:0-439 GCA_003501665.1 Bacteroidales bacterium
TTGATGATGGTACGAGATCAATTCCTGCTACAACAAATCTTCCATTTTTTGCCACTGTTCTTGGTGATCCCTCAGGCGAACAGGGATTGCGTTACCGGGAAGTCCTTGAAAGCTTCAATCCCACTATGGCCGCCATACAACAGATGAGTTTTATGGACTATAGTTTCGGAGTATCATTCGGGAACCAGATACCTGTTAATAAAGTAACTCTGGGATATAATTTTGGATTTTCCTATAAGAATAATACTGAATTTTATAAGAATGCTGAATACGGCCGTTACGGATTATCAAGTGATCCTGATGAAACAGAACTGGATGTAAGGGAATTCCAGGTTGGTGATTTCGGTGTGAACAGTGTTCTTTTAAGCGGACTTGCCGGATTTGCAGTGAAGACAATGCGTTCAAAATACCGGCTTAACATCATTCATTTACAGAATGG
>DNOQ01000480.1:567-13499 GCA_003501665.1 Bacteroidales bacterium
GAGTCGGGATTCCCTGAAAGGATATGGCGCGAATTATCGGAAATTAATATAATCAGCATTGTTCATCTTTCAAGGGAATTTAAATTCAGGGGAGAAAAAGCCAGACTCAATTTCGGTGGTTCATACGGTTATAAGGAACGTGATTTTATGATCCGGAAATTCATGCTCAATATAAGGAATGTCGGGCTGACAGGAGATCCTGATGAATTATTCAGAACAGAAAATCTCTGGCCTCTTAACGGGAATAATTATACCAGCGGAACAACTTATGAAGCCGGATTCCTTCCCTCAAATCCGAATCAGTTCAACGCGAATTCAAATAATGCAGCAGGATATATTTCTACCGAATTAAGTCTGCTAAAACATCTGAGATTAATTACAGGTGTACGTGCAGAAAAATACTCACAACATTATACAGGCCGCAATCAGCTGGGGACAATAATACTTGATAATGATGAAGTTATGGATGATCTGGGGATCTTTCCTTCTGTTAATCTTATTTACAGTTTAACAAGCAATCAGAATATCAGGGCTTCGTATGCAAAAACTATTGCCAGACCCTCATTCAAGGAATTATCGTTTGCCGAAATAGCCGATCCCATCAGCGGCCGTACATTTGTCGGAGGTATGTTCCGCGATGCTGATGATGTTGCAAACAAAGAATTCTGGAACGGTAATCTTGTAAGTTCAGATATTCATAATATTGACCTTCGCTGGGAGATGTTCATGAAAGAGGGACAAATGATCTCTTTAAGCGGATTTTATAAATATTTCATTAACCCGATTGAGATTGTTCAGTATACTTCACAGACGGGATGTTTTCAACCGAGGAATGTAGGTGACGGACAGGTAATCGGTACAGAGATTGAATTTCGCCGGAACCTTGGAGGCTTGTCTGAAAAACTAAAAACACTAAGTATCACATCGAACATTTCGGTAACAAGATCAAGGATAGAATTAAACCTGACTGAATATTATTCAAGGATTGAAAACGCCAGAACCGGTGAAAAAATAGAAAGATACCGTGAAATGGCAGGACAGGCACCCTGGATAATAAACAGCGGTATTACATACCTTGGTACAGAGGATGGATTCCTGTCGGGTTTTGAAGCAGGCCTTTATTATAATGTACAGGGAACCACACTTCAATATGTTGGTATTGCTGACCGCCCGGATATATATACATTACCATTTCACAGCCTCAATTTTACTGCCGGTAAAAATTTTGGAAAAGAAAAAAGAATGCAGATAGGATTTAAGATTGACAATATACTAAACGATAAGAAAGAGTCCGTTTTCAGATCGTTTAACCCTACGGATCAGTTCTTTACAAAACTGGAACCCGGGATCACATACCACCTGAAACTAAGCTATGCCTTGTTTTAGACTGGTTTTATTTGCATAGTTGACTGAAATGCCCGTGGGCCTGAAGCAGAGGTTTTAACGGGCATTTTTTATTTTGTAACATTTTTGTAGCAGCTTCTTTCTGAAAATGAACTTACCTTTACAAAAAGTATTTCACCGGAAGAATTATTCAATTTATTCTATATGGAGTTAAAAAATAAAAGGATACTGATAGTTGATGATGAAGAGGATCTTTGCGAGATCCTTCAGTATAATCTTACTAACGCCGGTTACCGGACAGAGATTGCTCACTCTTCAGAAGAAGCACTGAAAAGGTCTTTACATAATTTTGATCTGATACTTCTTGATGTGATGATGGGACCATTATCAGGTTTCAAACTGGCTGATAAGCTCAGAAATGAGTTGAATATCAATGTCCCTGTTATATTTCTCACTGCAAAGGATACAGAGAATGATATTCTTACCGGATTCAGTCTCGGAGCCGATGATTATATACCTAAACCCTTTTCAATAAACGAACTGATGGCCAGAGTGAAAGCTGTCCTAAAACGTTCGCCGACCGAAAGATTTAAAATCCTCCCGATTATCAGGTTCGGGGATATAGAACTGGACACAGCCAGAAAAAGGCTTATTGTCAATGACGAAAAGGTTGAGCTGACCAGAAAAGAATACGAGATTCTGAAACTTCTTCTTGAAAACCAGGGGAAAGTCTTTTCCAGGAATGACCTGCTTTCAATAATATGGGGTGATGATGTGATTGTTTCAGAACGTACTGTTGATGTAAATATTACAAGGTTAAGGAATAAGCTTGGAATTTACAGTCAGTGTCTGAAAAACAAGACCGGATATGGTTATTTTCTCGAATTCTGATCATTATAATGACAATCGTCCAAGTAAATAAGTCATTCAGAAACAGCCTTCTCTTATTCTATTCCGCAGTTTTTCTTACCATTACTTTAATGGTCATCACTTATCAGTATAAGAGGGAAAAGGAATATCGTATATCTTCCCTTAATGATGAACTGAACAATGTCACGCATATCGTAAATAAATATCTCATTATCAATAATATATTTATTAAAGAAAACTACGTACTGATTGATTCCCTGATCAGACTTCTTCCACACCCGAATCTCAGGATCTCTATTATAGATTCATCAGGAAAAGTGCTTTATGACAATTTTGTAAAGAATTATGGCCAGTTGGAAAATCATAAATCGAGACCTGAAATAATTGAGTCGCTGACCCGGGATTTCGGGACAGCTGTAAGACAATCAGAAACAACCGGACAGGAGTACTATTATTATTCAAAGTATTATTCGCAACATTTCATCAGATCAGCACTTGTTTACGACATCAATCTGGCTAATTTCCTTAAAACCAACATGAGGTTTCTGTTGATTTTGCTATTATGTTTTATAATCATAGGAATTATCCTTCTGCTTGTAACCAACAAATTCGGAGAATCTGTTACCCGGTTAAAAGATTTTGCCGTGAGCTTAAAAAATGACAAACCTTTTTATTCTGAATTCCCGAAAAATGAACTGGGTATTATTGGATCGGAGATACTTGATATTTATAATAATCTGCTCACTGCAAAAAACGATCTTGCAAACGAAAAAGAAAAATTGTTCAGCCATCTTAACGCGTTGAATGAAGGTGTGGCATTTTTCTCACCCGCCAGGAATATCATTTTCAGCAACAACCATTTTATACATTTCATGAACATGGTATCGGGTGATCTTAAAATATTTTCATCCGACTTCTTTGCAATACCTGAATTTTCTGCTATTATGGATTTTATTGAGACTAATTCGGGTCCGGAGATCAATCCTGCTGATCTACCGAAAATGGAGTACCAGGTAATCAAAGACGGAAGGTTTTTCCGTATCCAGAGTGTAATTTTTACCGACAAGAGTTTTGAAGTTATTATAAGTGACGTCACGAAAACAGGTAAGAATAAGCTTATTAAGCAGCAGATGACCTCGAATATCGCACATGAGCTTAAAACTCCTGTAGCCTCGGTAAGAGGCTATATTGAAACCCTGATCAATGATCCGGATCTCGATAATAAAAAACGTAGGTATTTCCTGGATAAAGCTCTTGCCCAGACAGAAAGACTTACAGGACTGATTAACGACATCTCAGTCCTGAATAAAATAGAAGAAGCAGGTGATTTCTTCCCCCCTGAAAAAGTCAGAATAAAGAAAGTCCTGAAAGAGGTCAGGGATAATTTTAAATCGGCTATTGATTCACGAGGAATGAAAGTCGAGGCTGATGTTGAGGATAATGTTATTGTAAAGGGGAATAAATCTCTTATCCTTTCAGTATTTCAGAATCTTCTTGAGAATACGGTCAACTATGCCGGCGATAATACAACCGTCAGTGTAATAGTATATAATAAAGACAAGAAATTTTATCATTTCTCTTTCTCCGACAATGGTGTGGGGATACCTAAAGAGCACCTTGGAAGAGTGTTTGAACGTTTCTACCGGATCGATTCCGGCCGTTCAAGGAAGAGTGGTGGCACAGGGCTTGGACTCGCCATTGTTAAAAATGCCATTTTGCTTCATAAAGGAGAGATACTTGTAAGGAACAAGGCAGGCGGAGGTACAGAATTCCTCTTTTCACTGCCAAAATACTGATTGTAAAATAGATGCTACAGCAAATGGCATTTTACAGTGTTTATTAAACTATCGTATTCATAATATAAAATACCAATGCCCCGAGAACCGCAGATATCGGAATTGTGAGTATCCATGCCCAGAATATTTTGGTAGTGACACCCCATTTGACTGCAGAAAATCCCTTTATGGCGCCAACACCCATAATGGAACCGGTTATGGTATGGGTTGTACTGACCGGTATTCCGAAGTGAGTTGCGCCAAAAAGAGTCAGGGCACCGGCAGCCTCAGCACAAAAACCCTCGAAAGGCCTCAGCTTGGTGATCCTTTGTCCCATTGTCTTTACGATCCTCCATCCACCGAAAAGAGTGCCCAACGCTATTGCAGCCTGACATGATAGAACAACCCAAAGATCAGGCCGTTTATCCTCAATAGATGCCGCTCCCATTGTTATCAGTGCTATCCAGATGATCCCCATTGATTTCTGTGCATCATTACCACCATGGCCGAGACTGAATGCTGCAGCCGATACAAGCTGAAGCCTTCTGAAATGTTTATCGATACCAAAAGGTGAATGTTTTTTAACAAGGTTAATGACCACAATAGAGATGATATATGACATAACCATCCCCAGCAACGGTGCAATTACTATGAATGCAGCAATCTTAAGGACTCCGCCTGTAATTATCGATCCGGGACCGGAACTGACAATTGCAGCGCCAACAAGGCCTCCCACGAGCGTATGCGAAGAACTTGAGGGTAATCCCCACCACCATGTCAGAAGATTCCATGTGATGGCAGCTACAAGAGCAGCGGCAATAACCGTAAGAGTTACCACAGCAGGATCAATAATTCCCTTTCCCATTGTTGTGGCAACCCTGAGCGGAAAGACAGTAAAAGCAATAAAGTTGAAAGTCGCGGCAAGAAGAACTGCATTGAAAGGGGAAAGAACTTTTGTTGATACAATTGTCGCAATCGAATTGGCCGAATCGTGAAACCCGTTTATAAAATCAAAGATCAGAACAAGTACGATGATAATATATAAAAACGTCATCCGGATCGGAATTAGTATTTACGGAATTTTTGCTGCAATTTTACGAAATTATTTATAATTCTTCCCGGAATAATATACGAACATGAAAAATAAATGGCTCTGCTGGAACAGGCAGATCCAGCTAACAGCAAACAGAATTTAATTATCATCCCTTACCGGATTTACCCCCTGAAGTGATATCTGCAAGTTTTCCGAGTATAATTCTCCCTCGTGCAATAACACCTGCTGATCCTTCACCCTGAAGTAAGATTATTGAAGCTGACAGTTCATTAGCGAGTTCGGGGTAAATTAATGCAAGCCGGTAAATAATCTCCATCGAATATGCTTTGACTGCTATAGCCGAAAAACCTGAATTCAATGCTTTAAAGCAGTGGTCAGCAATAATTCCATGGTGTTTAAGGCTTAACCTCGAAATATCTGAAAGTGATAATATTCTCAGGAAAGATCGCTGAGTGCTTTCATTATCCAGTGAATTTATCCTTTCAACCATGCCCGGCAAATAAGGTCGGATAATTTCAGGATTCTTATCAAATACTTTTGAAAGTGTCCATGATGCTCTGAAAGCCAGTTTCTTATCCTCACTGTATGAATATTCCAGAAGCTTCAGAATAAATACAGGATTTTCAACAGCTGATGCTGCTATCCAGTCAGCTTCCTGAGTACTCATCATACTATGGATCATTCTCCGGAGTTCTTTATCCGTTCCGGGTTGCAGCTCATTTTCAACTAAAACTTGTGTTTCGCCGGGAGATTTAATAACATCTCCGTGATACTGATCCGCTACCAGAATATCGGCTTCGGAAAAGTCGACCGACTTAAGCTCTTCTGCAGTGCACCATCTGAAATCAATATGCTCGGCAAGTACCGGCAATTCATCCAGTGTATCGCAGATAAAGGGTATCAGCTTAATTTTTTTATGTCCGTAATCATAAGAAACGGGTTGAAGCCGTCCGCAGATAACTATATCCATGAAGAGCTCCTCCCTGATCTCCCTGATAACAGACTCCTCATCCGTTTCACCTTCATTTATCTTACCTCCCGGGAATTCCCATTTGAATGGATGATCACTCTGTTCTCCCCTCTGAACGACAAGCACTTCATTCTCGTCATTCCTGATTATGGCACAGGTTACATTTATCATAACAGTGAACTCAGAAGTTCTTCGTATGTCGGTATGGTAAGCAGGTATTCAGGCTTATCGCCTTTGCCTGTAAGCCTGCAGGCATAGTGACGCATTCCGTTGGTTACAACCAGATAAGGAACATTGAATTTCATATTATATGTGGCAATCTGTTCAAAGACCGGTTCATCGAGAGGTACATCATACGATTTACATTCCACAATCATCACCGGATGGCCTGCCCGGTCGTGAATAAGAATATCAACCCTTTTTTTCAGCCTGTTATAAGGTGCGGGGACTTCAATACCAATGAGTCCGGGAGGATAATTACCTTCCTGAATAAGATATCTGACAAAACTCTGCCTGACCCACTCTTCGGGAGTAAGCTTTACATACTTCCTTCTCAGCGTATCGAGGATCATTCTTTTTTTTTCTGTTTCAATGATACGGAAGGAATATTCAGGCAGATTTAACTCTTTCAACTTAGTTTTGTACTTTTGACCGCAAATATATTGAGATAATTTATACAAGTCGGCAATAATGAAAACCAAAGAGGAGATTGTTAATAACTGGCTGCCAAGATATACAGGGAAAAAGATCGAAACTTTCGGTAAATATTTTCTCCTGACGAATTTCTTTCAATATGTTGAGCTCTTCGCGAGGCTGAACAATGTGGAGATTGAAGGGAAAGATAAGAATATGCCTAATGCCACTTCATCTGACGGAATTACCATCATCAATTTCGGAATGGGAAGTCCGAATGCTGCCACGGTGATGGATCTTCTCAGCGCCGTATCTCCGAGTGCTGTTCTCTTTCTGGGCAAATGCGGGGGTCTTAAGAAAAAGAACAAGGTGGGCGATCTTATTCTTCCGATTGCTGCCATAAGAAGTGACGGGACTTCAAACGATTACATTCCGGTGGAGGTACCCGCACTGCCTGCCTTCAAGCTACAGAGTGCAATCTCCGCATCAATCATCCGCTACAAGAAGGAATATTATACCGGAACAGTATATACTACAAACAGGAGGGTATGGGAATATGACGACAGATTCAAGAAATACCTGGTAAAGACAAGGGCCCTGGCAATAGATATGGAAACAGCAACCATATTTACCGTGGGTTTTGCAAATGAGATACCTACAGGGGCACTTTTACTCGTCTCCGATCAGCCTATGATATCAGCCGGCATAAAAACCGAAGCAAGTGATAAAAAGGTAACAAACAAATTTGTTGAAACTCATCTTAAAATAGGAATAGATGCCCTGCGTGAAATAAAATCAAACGGTATTTCGGTAAAACATCTCAGATTCTGAAATGGAAATAACATACGAGGAAATAATTTCCGACCTTAAGAAACGGATCTTTAAACCTGTCTATTTCCTGGCAGGCGAAGAACCCTATTACATTGACCTTATTACTGATTATATTGAGCAGAATGTTCTTCCCGAAGCCGACAGATCATTCAATCAGATGGTGCTTTACGGCGAGGATACAACAGTGAATAATATAACAGAGCTATGCCGGAGATATCCCATGATGGCCACTCATCAGGTTGTAATAATCAAGGAGGCACAGGTGCTGAAAAAAATCGAGGACCTTATAATTTATATCGAAAAACCTCTCCCCTCAACTATCCTTGTCATTAATTACAAATACAAGGTTCTGGATAAAAGGACCAGATTGGTAAAACTCCTTGACAGCCAGGGAGTTTATTTTGAATCAAACAGGTTCAGGGACTATCAGGTTCCCGGATGGATCGAAAGATACCTCATGACGCAGGGAATAAAAAGCGAACCGGATGTCAGCGCCATGCTTACCGAATATCTTGGCAATGACCTCCACAGAATTGCCAATGAACTTACTAAACTTTTTATCACACTGCCGGCAGGGAAGCCTGTTATTACCACAAAGCTGATTGAACAGAATATAGGTATAAGCAAGGATTATAATAATTTCGAATTGCAAAAAGCGGTAGGTGAAAAGAATATTCAAAAAGCCAACATGATAGTACATCATTTTGCTGCCAATCCCAGAGATAATCCTGTTACCCTGACTATTGCATCGCTTTTCAGTTATTTCAGCAAACTGCTCAAATTCCATTATCTGACAGACAGATCGAGAAACAATGTAGCTGCAGCTCTCAGTGTTAATCCCTATTTTGTTAAGGATTATGAAAGTGCAGCATTGAAATATAATGTTTCAAAAACGCTTCAGATCATCAGCCTGCTGAGGATATTTGATCTGAAAGCTAAAGGGGTCGGAGATATGGGCAGTGAACCGGGAGACTTGTTGAAAGAGATGGTGTTTAAGATTCTGCACTTATAAGGCGCAGGGGTCAAGGGGCGCAGAGGCTCACAAGTATAGACGCGTATAGTGAATCTAATTCATATCCGGAGATTCAGGGAAATCGGCCCACATGCGGTATTTATTCTTCAGGCCCTGAAGTACTCTCTTCCAGGTTGTATTGATCTGATTATTAAGAACTATATCTGTTGCAATCCTTGCTATCACCCATGAATTCTCCTTCAGCTCACGTTCCAGCTGTCCGGCTGACCATCCTGAATATCCAAGAAAAAACCTTATCTGTGTGTTATTCAATACTCTGTTACGGATCATATTTCTTATATGGTCAATCTCTCCTCCCCAGAAAATATTGTCACTGACCCATACACTTTTTGGTATCATATCGCCCATACTGTGAAGGTAATGAAGAGTGTCGGGCGCGACGGGACCACCCATGCTGAGATATTCTTCCCATCCATCGAAACCCGAGATAGCTTCGCTCACTTTGATCTCTAACTTCTTATTTAGAATAAAACCTACCGAACCCTCGGTATTGTGATCAGCAAGATATACAATGGTCCGGTTAAAAAAAGTATCCGGCAGAAAAGGTTCGGATATCAGTAACTTCCCCTTTTCCGGTATCTTATCTTCGGGTAATATAGTAAACAGATCCAGCTCCTTTTCCATATCGCAAAAATGATATGGCAAGTTACGAATTTTTTTTAAAAGACCATTCTAATATTTCGCGGGAACAGCTTCTTTCATAATTTCAAAAACTGCATCAAAAACATCTTCTGCACTTGGCTTGGAAAAGTAATCGCCATCGGTTGTATAAGCAGGTCGATGCTCTTTTCCCGTAAGCGTCCGCGGAGGTGAATCAAGATATTGCCAGCCTCCCTGCTTTTCAAGGATCTCCTGCATCATGAATGCTGTTGTACCACCCGGTACATCTTCATCCAGTAAAAGTAACCTGTTCGTCTTTTTCAATGATTCAAGGATCACCTGGTTAATATCAAAAGGAACAAGTGTCTGTACATCAATAAGCTCGACCGAGATATCATGTAATGCAAGTTGATTCACCGCTTCTGCGGCTATCCTGACGGTAGAGCCATAGGTAACCAGGGTCAGATCAGTTCCCTTGATAAGAATTTCGGGAATCCCGAGCGGGATCCGGTATTCTCCTATATTATCAGGCATCTTTTCCCGTAGCCTGTACCCGTTCAGAGGCTCAATAACAATTGCAGGATCATTACCTTCAAGTAAGGTATTATAGAATCCTGCAGCTCTTGTCATATCCCGGGGGGAACAGACATAAACGCCTCTCACTGAATTAATCAGCATGCTCATTGGTGATCCAGAATGCCAGATACCCTCAAGTCTGTGCCCCCTCGTGGATATTATAAGCGGCGCTATCATCCTTCCCGCCGTACGGTAATGTGTTGTTGCAAGATCATCGCTGAGTATCTGGAGGGCATACATCAGGTAATCAAGATACTGAATCTCCGCGATCGGTCTCATACCCCTCAGGGCCAGACCTATACCCTGACCAAGGATCGTTGCTTCCCTTATTCCTGTATCTGTTATACGAAGCTCACCATATTTCTTTTGCAATCCTTCCAGTGACTGATTTACACCACCGATATTCCCGGTATCTTCTCCAAACGTTACCAGTAAAGGATATTTTGCAAACAGTTTGTCATAGTTATCCCTGAGTATTTGACGTCCGGGTACTTCGGGTGAATTTTCCGTGAATACCGGAGGAACGGGTTTTACATTGAGAACCGATGTTGGTGTTTCATTATAAAGAAATTTATTATAACTGATTGATGCATCCTCATAATTCCTCCTGAGCCATCCGTGAAGTTCTTCCCGCAGATTATCGGCCTTATTGCATGTTTCACAAACATTCCTCAGTATTTTCCGGGCAGACATGAAATTATCCCTCCGTATGGGATGAAGCACTTTTGTAAGATCAGTGGTAATTTCTTCCACCGAAGCTTCCTTTGCCTCTTCATGGCATCTGCAGGTACGGTCATTGATTATCTTAACAAGAGCATCACGTTCAACCCTGATGGGATTCTGGAACATATCCCAGGCTTTTTTCCTTGATTCTCTGGCTTCTGACTCTGCATCAGCCGCAATTTTATCAAGTTCTTCAGTTGTGGCTATATCATTTTCAATTATCCATTCCCTCATTTTCCCGACCGGATCAGATTCCTCTTCCCATTTAAGTCTTTCGGGGCTCTTGTACCTCTCGTGAGAACCGGATGTGGAGTGTCCAAGGGGCTGTGTAACTTCTTCAATATGAAACACAACAGGGATGTGGTCTCTTCTGCATATTTCAATACCTTCTTTATACAGCTTTATCAATCCGGGATAATCCCAGCCTTTACCTTTATAAATTTTAATCCCGGGCTTCCCCGGTTCATCTTCAAAACCTTTAAGTATTTCAGAAATGCTCCCTTTGGTTGTCTGATATCTTTTGGGTACCGAAATGCCATATCCGTCATCATATACCGACAATGCCATTGGGACCTGTAATACACCTGCTGCATTTATTGTCTCCCAGAAATGCCCTTCGGAAGTACTTGCATCACCGATAGATCCGAAAGCAACTTCATTACCTTTGTCCGAGAGTGTTGTATAACCCTGAATTTCATTGTTCTGCCTGAACAGCTTTGATGCATACGCAAGTCCGAGCAATCTTGGCATTTGTCCTGCTGTGGGGGATATGTCGGATGATGAATTCTTTTGCTTCATAAGATCGCGCCACGATCCATCAGGATTTATATTAGGTATGGAGAAATGATTATTGAAGACTCTGCCTCCGTTCCCGGGATTTAGTTCTCTGTCGGTATTACCGTAAAGCTGATGGAAGAACTGAGCCGAATCAAAAAGTTTCATAGCCATCATCCATGTTTGATCCCTGTAATATCCTGATCTCCAATCACCTTCCCTGAACTGTTTTGCAAGTGCGATCTGAATTATCTCTTTGCCGTCACCAAATATCCCGAATTTTGCCTTTCCCGATAAGACTTCGCGCCGGCCTATGATACTCAGATTCCGGCTCAGATTTGCAAGCCTGAAATCTGAAAGTATCTCTTCCCTGCTCAGGCCGTATTCTTTTAATATATTCTCACTCATGGTATATAATTAATTTTTTAGTACATCCGGATATTCAGACATTAAACAAATTTTCCGGGCTGTTGTTTAATTAATGTAAGGGAAATGATGATTATATTTGAACATGTTTATCAAACTGCTGATCATAAGTGCAATATTTCTGATCCTTGCTCTTGCAGGGTTGGCAGTCAGTATATTGTTAAAATCTTCCGGCCGGTTCCCGGAAACTCATGTAGGACATAATAAAGAAATGCGAAAACTGGGTATCGGATGTGCCCGGAAAACGGATATAGGCTGTCAGGCAACCGGGAAACCTGAAAATTGTGAGATATGCGGTACCGGGAATATATAAATGATCTTCGAAAAACACTTGCCTGATCTTTCAAGAGAAAGGTGTCACGACCACAGGTCCGAACGGTCAGTTTTACCCCGGCTATTCCTCTATAAACTTCTTAAGATTTTCCGAAGTCCATGTCCTGAATTCTCCTGAATCATCAGAGCAGACAAGAAATGCATCAAATTCCGGATGACTCTGAAGGAATTCGATCGATTTATCTTTACCCATTACCATGCAGGCTGTTGCAATTCCGTCGGCCGTTGTACAGTCAGAAGCCAGGATAGTGGCACTTAAAAGCTGGTTTCTGGCAGGATAACCGGTTTTAGGGTCAATCGTATGAGAATATTTGACACCATCTTCAACATAAAATTTCCTGTAATTGCCCGAGGTTGCAAGCGAACGGTCCCTGAGTTTAATAATTGCCTGAAGTTCATTACCCGGTATGATATTATTATCAGCAGGTCTGTCGATCCCGATTTTCCACATTGCACCTCCCTTATCGCCTCTTACTCTGACTTCACCGCCTATCTCAACAAGGTGACTCTTAATTCCCTTACCGTCAAAGTACCGGCTTATTATGTCGACAGAAAATCCCTGGGCAATGGCATTGAAATCGAGACTTAATCTTGGATCCCTTTTAAGCAGCCTGCCGTTCCTGATCTCCACTTTATCCATACCTATTAGTTGCATCAGGCTGTCGCGGGCTGATTCAGTGAAATTCTTTTGTTCATCGGGACCGAAACCCCATGCCTTTACCAGCGGACCCACTGTTACATCAAATGCCCCATCGGTAAGTTCATTTATCTCCTTTGACCTTCTGAAAACCTCTGCGAAGAGCTCGTCAGGTATATCAGTCTCATTGCGGTTTATACGGCACAGAACCGAGGATGGCTCATAGAGTGACAGAGACATGTTGAAATCCTGAAGTATCTTCTCAACTTCATTCTGTATATCAGGCACATTGAATTTCCCGGGATTTTCGAATATCATGCTGTAGGTAGTACCCTGTGCAAATCCGTTAAAAT